>CALABZ010000150.1 GCA_937888615.1 uncultured Lentisphaeria bacterium
CATCCTGACGTTGATGTGATGCACGAAGAGGAACGTGAAGCATGTGATATATTCGAGTCCTGCGACATCTGTTCTTTTACTTCGCTGCTCCATTCCTACCGGGGCCGATATATGACTCCCATCCTGGTTAATTTTGAGCCGGGCGGTGAACGCGAATTCGAACACGACGGCGAAGAGTTTGTATATGTGCTAAAAGGGGAAGTAACGCTTTTTTATGAAAATGAAACGTTCAAGCTAAAAACCGGAGACACCTTTTATCTGGATTCCAGAAAAAAACACCGCTTTAAGGCTTGTGATAAGATGCAAACCGTGCTCCTTTCGGTATCATTCAATTATCGCAGATTTTAATTATAATGGAAAACGATTTCGATAAATTTAACAAAGTCTGGGATACTTGGCCTCTTCTCAGTCGTATTTCGGTCCGGACTTGAGTATAGGTGATAAAATATTTGAGGGAAAAATTTTAATTTTGATTTTTTATCGCCGTTCTGATCATTTCAGTATTGACAAATCATGATAGATGAGTTATAATTAAATTAAACTGTTCTAGAATTGTTGGTGATTTTTATTTGAGGATCCATAAATGGCACGGCAAAACAAAAGCAATGAATTGGCCGAGATGTTACGATACCAGATTATCTCCGGACAACTGCGGGTTAACGAACAGTTGGAAGCTATTTCCAAGCTGGCTAAGCGTCATGGAACCACCATTGCCACAGTGAGCAAAGCATTAGCCAATCTTGAACAGGCCGGTTATGTGGAACGTTTTCCGGGGAAAGGTGTGTTCGTTAAAGAAAAACAAAACTGCCGATTAGCCCTGGTCCTTGACTCCGGCACTTTCGCAAATGACTCCGCAAATGTATCACTTATGCCGATTTTTCTAAATGAGCTGGAAAAGAAAAGTAAGGAAGAAAACTGGACCTATGAGTTATTTTTCAGTGTGGATTCGCAGTCTTCGGCACAAAATTTCTTATTGAAACTGTCGCAAAATGCTTTTGATGTTGTTTTGGTAGGCAGCCGTTGGCTGGCTGAAAATTCATCTAAGATTTTTAAAGACCAATCTGTTTTCACGATCGGGATATTTGCATACAAAGATTTGGATTTTTCGATATCTTTCGATTCGTATCAAATGGTCTATGAGGCGGTGTTGGAGTTGGATAAACAGGGGTGTCAGCAAATTGCTCTTATTGAGAACGATAAAGACCAGTCATGGTCAAAAAATCCGGATTGCAATACCAGAGCTTATCACGATGCATTGAAAAGTATTGGAAAACTGCGGAATTCCCGACTGCATCTTAATGTGCCTGTATCACAAAAAGGCGGTTACGATGCCTTCTGTGAATTAGCTAAGAATACAATTGGCCGTCCACTGGGAGTAATAAGCGTGGATTCATTGATTACTTTAGGTATAATTCAGGCGGCATTATCCAACGGATTAAACTTTTATGAAGATGTTATTATTGCTACGCAAGCCAATCAGGGATGTGGCGTCGCACAAATAACTACGCCGATAATCAAGTTTGAGAATTCACTTACAATCTATTTAGAACACATCGCCCAATTTATAAAAAAATATAATCAAGGAGAAAAAGTTCCAACAGGTATTGACTTAATAGCGGCAAAGAAAAAAGTGCTTTTAGTGAAAGACATTTATCAATTCGTTTAAAGCTAATTCAGCAGCAGCGCATTCAGGAAGATGTGCTCTCCCAAAATCATTTGTAAACCAATAATAAAAATGGAGACCTAAGATGAAGAATGATCAAATATTTATCAAGAAATTTACGCTCATAGAATTATTGGTAGTAATCGCTATCATCGCGATTCTTGCTTCAATGTTACTTCCGGCGTTGAACAAAGCCAGAGACCGCGCCAAAAATATTGGATGCGTATCAAACCTCAAACAACTGGGTTTGGTGATGGCTAATTATCTCAAAGACAGCGACGAGTATTATCCACCGGACAACAGCCGCGGTTATTGGCCGGGGATTCTGAGAATCAGTGGAACGCTGCCCACCGTCCAACTTCTGTTCTGTCCCGCCAGCACCAGAATTCCCCCCTATACGGATTCTTCGGTTGTCACTGATGCCAGCATCAAGGGATATCCCTGGACTGTTGCCGATTACGGAATCAATTGCAGTTTCAAACCGGGATTTTTCCCCTGCTCCATAAATACGCAGAAAAAGGTTAAACTGGCCAGTCAGATGATTCAATTTATCGAGAATGCCAGTTCAACCAGCGATCTGATTGGAGCTCGGCTGGTGTATCCTTGTTACAGCACGAGTTATCTGGCCTATCCCAAGCACCTTTCCGAAACTTCGACCAACGCGCTTCTGGTTGACGGTCACGCGGAATCAATCCGGTCCAAAGGATATGGTTTGAATTGGAGCATTCAGGTTTATGCCGCTGGCGGCGTGCTCGGTTCCTACAATGCAGCAAACAATCGCTGGACCCCGGACGGCAAAGCCTATTAATTCAAAGAATCAGTAGAGATGCTCAAACAAAATGTTCTGATGCTACTGTCTGGCCGATGGACAGGCCGGTCAGACTCCCGCCTCGGAAATAGAACATGATAAAAATATATGGATGGCTTTTAAGAAAATGATGAAAAATATCTTTCGGCATGTTATGATTATCTTTTTAATATTTTATGTTTTAACCGTGTTTGCCTCTCCTGAAGGTGATAATATGATAATTGAAAAAATTTCCGGATTCGCAAATAAAATCATCGTGAATGAATTATCTGAAAATATCACATGTCGCCCATACGCACTTTATCGCTGCCGTGGCGAAATCCGGTTACCGGTTTTTCCCGAGGGTAGTTCGGTTGCAGTCAAAGCAATGCAGTTTGCTTCAGACAAAAGCCGTTTAAATTACGGTAACGTGGCGGAATTTAACACTTCTGTCAAGGGGTTTCAGAAGTTCAGCGGTGTTTGGGAAAGCGATGGATTGGCGGCAACTTTTCAAATTCATGTTATAACGAAAAATTTTCCGGCTGAAGCCGAGTTTCGCAATTTGACCTTTGAAGCCCTTACTCCACAGGAAACTAAAAAATATCAGGCTGAAGAAAATCAACATCGGTGGAACCGGTGTGTTACCGATTTCGGTCAAACAGCAATACAAAGCTTGCGCCAACTTGATGCGTGGTCGCCTTTACCGCCGGTGAATGATCGGAAATTCTGGGATAATGCCGCAACAAGTCATTTTGCCAAACAAGTGCTTGAAGAGGCGGAAAAGCGGTTTGCTGAACCTTTAGTTGTGCCAACGGAACAGCAGTACCGTGATTGCTTTGTCTCCAATGATCGAGCCAGCTACGATAGTACTTTCACCAGGTTACGTAATGATTTTTCCCTCTATTTTCTCGCTGCCTGCTTCAGCCGGCGCCCGGAATACTTGAAAAAGTTCGAATTGACGGCTGATGCTTTATGCAATCAGATGAAAACCTGGGTATTTCCGGCTCATGACCGCTATCCGCATGTGAACACCCCCTGTGATGTCATCAACGGAAAAGACATCTGTATTGATCTGCGCTCGGCAGAAGTTGGTGCTATGGTTTCGGTTACCCGCCGGGTGTTGCTTCCCCTGCTCAGTCTGGAAATTTCAGCGGCAATGAATCGTGAAGTTATGCGACAGGTTATTACTCCGGTGTTGGAAGTAATTCAGGGAAAACGGCGTCGGCTTTTCTTCATGAATATTGGGCACAACTGGAATCCGGTTTGCTGGTCCCAGACAGTCATTGCGGCGCTGGCGGCGGAAATTACGCCGGAAGAACGCGGTAAAATCGCCCAATCAGCAGTGGGCTATACGGAAAACTATTTCCACGGTATCTCTAATGACGGGTATTGTACAGAGGGGCCCGGCTATTGGGAATTCGGTTTTGGCAGCTACTGTGAATTGGCGCTGGTGCTTTATGAAGCCACTGACCACAAACTGAATTTGCTGAAACGTCCGGCGGCAGTTAAAGTTTCCGGGTTTGCAGAAAATATCATGCTGGCACCAAATGTTTTTCCGGCTTTTGCTGATTGTGGGTTGGAAACTAAAGCAAATCGAATGACATTGAACATCAAAGATTTTCTGCTCGGCAAATTTGATGAATTATCAGTAGCGCCGGAATGGTCGGCCAGATTGATGAATCAATTTCTGGCCCTGGGGCTTTCCGACCGGAAAAATGATTACAAAATCCAGCGGTTGAAGGAAAATTCACTGTTCCCGGCAGCCGGCGTATTTGTTTTTCGCCAAGGGGACAATCGGCAGTGCCGGCTGTCATTGGCGCTGAAAGGAGGAAGCAACGATGAATTGCACAACCACAATGACGTTGGCAGTTATGTATTATCCGTAGATGAAAAGTTCCCGATATTAATCGATCCCGGATGGGCCAGGTACCGGATGGATTCTTTTGCAGGAGCGCGTTATAAGTGTCGAATTCGCGGCAGTTACGGGCATCCGGTACCGCTGGTCTGCGGTAAAGAACAAGTCAGTGGTCTGTATACTCACTCCCGGTTGCTGGAACAATCAGTCGAAAAGCAACGCAAATTTATCCGCTTTGATATCTCTCCGGCGTACCAGGTACCGGGATTGCGTAAGTTGGAACGGGAATTTGAATTTGGCAGTTCAGGAAGCGGTTGCTTCGTTTTAACCGATACAGTGGAATTCGAACATCCGGGTACTTTCGAAAACGCACTGGTAACTTTCGGTACTCTGGAACGCATAGATTCCAACCTGTTTAAAATCCGGCATAACGGACAAAGCATTAATGTTGCCATTGATACCGGGGGGCTCCCTTTTGAAATAAAAGAAGAACTTATCGACGACGATATAAATTATCCGCAACCGGTGCGCCGTATCGGGATATGCCTGAAAGAAAAAGTATCAGAAGCAAAATTAAAAATCACTGTAATACCAAACAAAATATATAATGGAGTTAAATTGTGAAAAAATTATTATCAACCATATTGTTGTTTTCTGCCATCACGCTTTTTGCTGAATATGTGGTGGTCTCTCCCAAAGAAGCTTCGTTGCCCGAACGCACTGCCGCCAAACGCTTAGCCTATTACCTGGGCCGGATGACCGGCGAAAAGATTGCCATCGTGGCCAAGGCGGATTCTCAACCGGCGATTTTCGTCGGCCAGTCGCCGGAGATTGCAAAAATGCTCGGCGACATTGATTTCTCCAAACTGAAAGATGATGAAATAATCCTTAAAAGCGTTGGCAATAACTTAATTGTTACCGGTCAGCGCCCACGCGGTACACTTTACGCGGTATATACTTTACTAGAGGATTTTCTCGGTTGCCGCTTCTGGGATTATGAAACCGTCGATATCCCACAACGGAAGAAACTGGAGCTGGGCGACATCAATTACCGCTATGCGCCGCCATTCATTCGCCGGGCCATGTATCACTGGCCGTTGCCGGCGCTGCCGGCGCTGTGGAAAAGCGGGAATCCCGAATATGCCGCCATCTGCCGTAATAACGCTGATTTAACCGCGTCCAATGCCGCATACGGCGGCATCAATAACCGGGCCGGATTTGTTCATACTTTCCGCCGGATTATGCCGCCTAAAGAGTATTTTGCCGCGCATCCGGAATATTTCAGCATGATTGACGGCAAACGGGTTGCCGAGTCACAGTTATGTTTCGCTAATCCGGAGATGCGGAAATTTTTTATTGCCTGCGCCGAAACTTATCTGGCAAAACAACCCCAATGCAATTCCATTGCCATCAGTCAAAATGATAACAATTTGTTTTGTCAATGTCCTGCGTGCAAGAAATTGCTCGCGGAAGAAAAAGGGCGGTTGTCCGGCGTAATGCTCCGCTTTGTCAATGAGGTTGCCGCCGAACTGGAGAAAACACACCCCGGAATATTGGTTGAAACCCTGGCGTATGGGCCTACGGTCGAACCGCCGCTGGTAACCATGCCGCGAAAAAATGTTGTTATCCGGCTTGCCGGGATAAAAACCAATTGCGGTTATGCGTTGAACAGCGATGAAAACCGGGTTTATCAGAATATACTTAACGGCTGGAAAACGGTAACTCCACATTTGGCGATTTGGTATTATACGCAGAATGCAGCCAACACTATGATTCCGCATCCGACATTGCGTCACGTTGCGGAAGATTTCCGCTGGTTCAGTAACAATGGCGTAAATGATATCTTCATCGAAAGTTCCGGTACTTCAAACGGTGTTTCGAATATGAACCGTTTAAGAGCTTATGTTTATCGTCGCCTGCTGTGGAATCCTGAACTGGATATGGATAAACTGATTGACGAGTTTATCGTCGGTTATTACGGCAAATCTTCCGCTCCGTATGTACGCAGTTATATAGAGGCCATCCACAGCCCGCTGGATAAAAAAATTACCGCGGGAGAACTTCTGCGGCGGATTAACACCGGTGATTACCCGAACCGCAGTCTCAAGCTTGACTTTGATGAATTGGAACGCAATCCCCGCAAAATGCTCAACCCCTGGATAGGCGTATATATAAACCGGGTTTCAGCCTATCTGGATCGGGAAACTATGCTGAAGGCGGCAAAACTTATGGATCAGGCGGTAGCCGCTGCCGAAAACCCGTTATTCAAAGCTCGTCTGGAACGTACCAGGTTATCAATCAGACATGCACTGTTGCTGGATTCAGAAATCGCCGAAAATCCGGAGAAATACGGATTTACGACCAAACAGTTACAGGCTTTGGCCGCAGACACGATCGAAACCGCCAAATTGAATAAGGCCGGCAACTGGAGCGAATCACAATACCCGGTGCTTGCGGCAAAAATCGAACGGATCCAGAAGATGAAGAAAACAGCTATCCCGGATTTCCTGAAAGACACACCAGGTAAAAATATCGAGACGTTCGGATTCAAAGACTGGGCTGTAATGATTCCTGAAAAAGCATCTCTGATAAAAGACTCGGACGCTACTGATGGTAAAGCCTGGCGAATGATCAATAAAGGTCCCAGCTGGGCATTGCAATGTCATTCCATTACCACTTCATTGTCGCCGGGCATCTATAAATTATACCTGAGGTTGCGTATGGAACCCTCAAAAGGTAAAACACCGAAGTCGGGAACTTTTTTCAACGCTGGATATTACCGTCGGAAAGAGAGCTATGCAAAGCAGATGCTGCGGGCTAACGTGAAAGATTTTGCCGATGGGAAATACCATTATGCCGATGCCGGGACTTATAAAATCGATTCTACGGGAAGTTATTTTTTCTGCGACCCCTGCAATCATCCTGATGTTGAAGCTATTATTGTAGATCAACTTGTCGCAGTCCGTCAAAAAGGTAAATAAACATTATTAATGAAGCTTATCAAAAGATAACGAAAACATTATACTCAATCAGGGTGAAATTTAAAATTTCACCCTGATTGAGTATAAAAAAATCAAAAATTTCCATACAGAAAAATTTGTAAAAAACGGATAAGAAGGAATTTATATGTTAGAATTAAACCATGAAAAAATATTGAAATTAAGCTACCACGACTATTATAACAAAGTCTTGGGAGGCTGGCTGGGCAAATCGCTTGGCGGAGTGATCGGGGCGCCGTTTGAAAATCACAAGCAGTACAATCACAGAACCATGGATAATATTTGGCCTGAGGCATTAGCTCCCAATGACGATCTCGATATTCAGGTCGTCTGGCTGGAAGCTCTGCAGGAACGCGGGTTATATCTCTCGTCGGCTGATTTGACGGAATTCTGGCAGGATCGCTGCTGGTACAACTTTTGCGAATACGGAATCTTTTTAAATAATGTTCAACGGGGTATTGCCGCCCCGCTGTCAGGGACATGGAACAATGACTTTTTTGTCGAATCGGAAGGCTGCCCCATCCGCAGCGAAATCTGGGGATTTATCTGTCCGGGCAATCCACAGTTGGCAGCCGAATACGCAAAACTTGACGGACAGTTAGATCATGGCGGGATCAGTGTTGAAATTGAACAGTTTTTATCAGCGGCGGCAGCTCAGGCGTTTGTAACGGATGACTTGGCTGAAATTCTGCAAGCGGGCTTATCGGTGATTCCGTCCGCCAGCCCGGCCGCGCTGGCCGTTGCCGAGGTTCGCCAAATATGTGACCAATACCCCGATGCGTACGATGCCTGGCGGATTCTTATCCGTCGCTATGGAGACCGCGACGCCTCAAAAGCCATTACTAATCACGTTATTGTATTAATGGCCTTATTCCTCGGGGAATCGAACTTTAAAAAAACCATGACTATCTGCGTCAACAGCGGTTGGGACACAGACTGCACCGCCGCTACCGCCGGGGCATTGCTGGGGGTAATGCATGGAACAAAAATAATGCCTGAAGACTGGATGAAAAAATTAGGAGATAATTTAATCTGTAATGTTGAAGTGAAACATAAAACAGCCCCGATTGTTGATTTTGCAAAAGAAACCTGTTTTCTTGGGGTCGAGATGACTGCTGAGAAAAATAAGGGAATTGAAATTCTTGCAGCTCCCGCCGTTGTCGTCCGCAAGCGTCCCGCTCCGAAAATATCTATTGGAGTTGAATATCCGCAGGAGCCGGTCTTGTGGAGGCAGCGGTCAACCCCGGTAAAATTTGTTGTCAACAATCCGACCTCAATTAAATTTTCCGGGAAACTTCATATAGAAGCTCCGGCTAATATCAAATGCGACACGCCAATGTCCACTTTGGAAATTAAATCCGGCGCTCAACAATCAGTGGAGTTGAACTTCCACCGTAGAAACCCCGAAGACTGGCTGCCGGATAAAAACCTGTTTAAAGTCAGTATTATTTCAGAGGAATCCGCAGCAGTTGCGAATGCGGTTTTCGGTTTGGCAGGAGCCAGGCAATGGCAGATATACGGGCCTTACTGGGACATGTGGGATAAAACGAAAAATGAAATCTGTCCTTACCAGAATGAAGATATATGCTGTAACCCGTCAGCAATTGGATACAACGATTATTACAATCATCATATTCGTCCGTATCACCCATATCTTAACGAAACTGAACTTCTCGAAAAAGATATTCCCGAAGAATTGCCTTTGGAACTGGAATGGGGCAAGGATCTGATTACCGAAAAAGAATTTGGAGGTTTTAATGGACAGGCCTGTTATTATCTGGTGCGGACAATCCGGTCGGCAGGACTTATCGGCTTGGCCAAAATGGTAATCGGACGAAGCGGTCCATGTCAAATATGGCTGGACGGGAAATTAATTGCGAATTACGATAATATGCGCGGCTGGGCTCCCGATGAAAGTATCGACTGCACCCTTACGGGAAAAGCACAACGGTTGGTCGTCAAATTCATCCGACTGACAGACACGATGTCGTTCAGTGTTTCGTTTGCCCAGTCTGACAATTCTCCGCGCAAACAAGGGATCTCATATTTTCTTGATTGTCTCGAGGATCTGCCGAACCGGATGCTGCCGATATGTTCACCTGGTGTCAATAACTTAAATATGACAAATAAAGCAGAAATAACGAAAAAATGTACAAACAGGCAAGTCCCGGTGTATAATATAAAAAAAGATGCTGAACACAAGGTTCCTGTAATATGAAAGATTTTAGGGGAAATTGTATTTTCCCGGTCATACCGAAAACTCATCTTTCAAGCCGCATGAAAACCTTACTGGAAGATAAACCGGTAAATAATTATATCACGCCGCTTTTCTGGCTGCATGGAGAATCCCGTGAAGTGCTCTTGGATATTATTGAACAGATGCATTCGGTTGGAGTAAGTGGCTTCATTCTGGAATCACGTCCTTTTCCCGAATTTCTAGAATCGTCCTGGTGGAAAACCGTAGATTTTATCCTCAGGGAAGCTGAAAAACGTAATCTGAAAGTATTCGTTTTCGATGACATTAAGTTCCCGAGCGGTTTCGCCGCGGGCCGAATTGGTGAGAGCCATCCGGAATATCTCAAATTATATCTTAAGGAAAAGCATCTTGATGTCATTGGCCCC
>CALABZ010000151.1 GCA_937888615.1 uncultured Lentisphaeria bacterium
ACAGGTTATCAAGCATTAATTCTATAAATTCCTTTAATTATTAACGGAATCAGGAGTAAATATAGTGTGCGCAAATATCTATACGATGATAATGAACCTGTAGCACCAAAACTAGAGAAAAATACATCTTTTTACAATCCTATATTGACCAATTATTTTAGACAAAAAACAACTTATACAAAGATACATTATCCTGATGATAGTGAAAAAATTTTAACTGAATTTTATCGGAGTCTGATAATCGTAAAAGAATCTACAATTATAGGTCCTAACAGGGTAAAGCTAACCACATATGCTGATGGAGAAATTATCATAATGCCAATGCCGCCGCAAAGAAGGGAAATATCGCCTTCAAGTTTATTTCAAGATATCATAGGCAAAGTAAACTTATATATTGATAATCTGAATAACGAAAATGCTCTGTTATTTAATACTGAAAATTCAGAAGGAAATATGAAGATTATTAATTCTATTGCTTTAAAATGGATAACTACAATAAATTCTGTGCATAAAACCGAAGAGAGATTTATGATTTCAAAATATTTGGGCCTTGATTTCATACAGGAAGGCTCGAATATATGCAAAAATTATAAAGCTACATGCCAGTTAAATAAAAGACTTCAACAGCTTAATGATTTAGATATGATCATTGCAAAACAAATTGACAATTCAAGCACTTCATTTTTGCTCATCTTCTCAAATCAATCCCCAAATAATTTTCATATCGGAGAGTTATTTTCGGCATCAAATTACTTGTCAATAAATAATGATTATTATAAAGAAAATACCAATGCCGGTAAGTCATTGGAAATAAAGCCAAATGAAAAATACCAGTGGCCAATTGATTTTGATCTTGAAAAATTCAAACATGATAAGGCTGATCTTCTGACAATAAAGTGGACGTTGGGAAAAATCAATAGCCCATTACCAAACATATTTAGCGAATATTTATTTGCATTGTCTAACTTTAATGAAAGTGATAATTTATTTCTGACTCAAAATGATTCTGCCATGCTTATGATAGTGAAACTATTAGATGAACAGCCTTTATCATTTGTACTCATTGTTCACAATATTACTTCCAATGAAATTAAATTACCTAATTTTTTTACGGAAAATAACCGAGTTGAAATATTTTTCCCGGATGGGCGTATTTTTAAAGCACCCTCAAAAGGAATATCCGATTATTTTTCTTTAGCTCCGAATGAAACTAAAACGATCAAAATTGATCTTGAAAAATTATTGAGTGAGAGTAATAAATATTCAATGGATAATTTTAACTTTGGTATTTCAAAATTAACTTGGACAATGAAAAAATCAGATGATGAAATAGTAGAGAAAAATTTTTATTTAGCTAAATTTGATAATATAGACAAGAACTAAAAATGAGTCTGTAAAATTTTTTGTATAAACGCCATAACCGGGTATAGTACCACCAAAGAAAGGAAGGTAACGTCTTTCCCTTGTTTCAATTTCGTATGTCATCAAGATCTTGCGCATTGCATTTTATGGCGTAAAACAAAGTCTTTCCGGTTACACATAAACTTTGACAGCAACCGGTCAAGTCTACTTGTTGCTTGTTGAAGTCTGTTCCAAAATACAGTTCAGAAACACACTCAAGTATTTTACGAGTACCGAACTCTGCTTGAATCTGCAAACTCTTACGAGGTTTAGCCTGCTGGCAGTTACAAATTGTTGCCAAGGACAATAGCGAGTCTGTATTCCTGATGGCAAGGGCGCCCAGTCAGCCCCATGTCGAGCTCAAGGGAGGCATGAAAATTTTTGATTAGAATGCGGTTCTCCCCAAAAGCTCCTATGAGAAGGGTTTTGTCAAGTTTATGTTTGTGAAAAATCATCAAATCATTCATGGAATCGAAGATGAATCTGAAAAATGCTGTTATGTTTGGCTCCTATTCGCATTCTTTTTGTGCCCAGCCACGGGCGATGCATGATAATGTTCATCCAAGTGCTGCTATCTGGACAGCGAATTTGTTACCCATCGGCTAAATGGTAATCCTGCTTTCGGGCCGCAGTCACGTGAACGAAACATAAAGCACAAATCATTTCATCGGCAATTCAATGGTTCTCCGGTGTTATTGTTTTGAATGAATTTTTTCATATTTACGCGATTTGGGCTTGTTTCTTTTTCTGGTGAATAAAATGTGGATCATAGGGGATATCACTATTTTTCCAGAGAGTCAGGAGTACCGAACAGAGTTTCCTGGCGATTGCGACTTTGGCTTTTCGCCTGGAAATAGTGCCACCGCGTGGACAAATACGCAATCCAAACTCCCGGAGATCGCAGTCCTCTCCGAAATGCCCCAGAATGTAATTGGCGACTTGAACCAGAGTCGTCCGCATCAGATGATTGCCGGCCTTGGTGATGCCGAGCTGTTTGTCGATTTCGCCGGATTGATCGCGGCGTGGAACGAGGCCGAAATAAGCGGACAGTTGCCGACCGTCTTTGAAGCGCTTGGGATCGCGAACCAGCAGAAAAAACGTCAATGCCGTGATTGGCCCCACGCCGTTGACCTGACGCATGATTTTCGTTTCTGGATGCTTGGCGCATTCTTTTTCCAGCAATTTGTCATATTGGCGAATTTGAGCGTGAAGTTGTGCCAGAACCTTGATATACGGAGCAAATATTTTCTTCAGTTTCGGCGACAACCGCTGATAAAATTCCTTGCTCATATTTTCTGGGGTCAAACCGCAATCATCTTCGCCGATCGAGCGCAGCCAGCCACGGATTTCGTTGACCATCGCTGTGCGCTTTTTGATTAACGCCCCACGAATTTTGACTAGCAGCAGATCTTCTTGTTCTTCCCTAGTCAACGGGCGCGTCTGATACAACAGTTTGCGGTCGAACTTGCCGATTCGGGCCAACATCTCGGCATCCCGGGCGTCAGACTTGTTTTCACTGCCCCAGATGAAACGCAGTTTGCACGCGTCGACAAGCTGGACATCATTTTCGCGAGTTTTATCTTGTTTGTTATGATTGTTGATTCAAGAGTCTGAACAGAATATAAATTCCCCATCCGGATAATTCTGATTGCGCTTCTGGTCTCGGACAACTTCAGTTTTACGTTTCCATGTATGCACATCAGCGTCGCTGACCTATGCTTCCAGACGTGACCTGCACCATTTACGGGAATTATGAATCAGGACAAGATTGCTGTTTGCCGCACGACGCAACTGTATTTCAGCCGAGGGATGCGGAACAGTATCTGATCATTCATAGACCGTACCGTATCAGCAGAGAACCGTTGTTCAGTTCAATCAAATAAAGTTCAATCAGATATTTTTCCACAGAACGGATCGTCAAGGCTTTACGTTGTTATCCGTAACTGCGGCTGTCCTGTCCGGTTGATTTTTTTTGCGATATTCCATTGGCGGCATGCCGTAGTGTTCCTTGAATTTGCGCGAAAAATACGCGCCGTCCGAAAATCTATAAAGCAAGCCGGACATAGCCTCAAGTATTGCTCCGGTTTCGATAACGATGCGGAGGCATGCCGTATACTTTATTGAAGCAGGTACAGAAATAGCTGCTGTCGTAAAAACCGCACCGCAGAGCGACTTCAGAAACCGGCAATGCGGAGTTGCGCAATAACTGCTCGGCATTGCGCAGGCGGATGTTGGTCAGATAAGCACTGGGTGTGTAACCGATAATGCGGCAGAAGCTACGGTAAAAACTGCTTTCGCTTTTCGCCACCAGCGCCGCAAGCTGGGCCCTTGATATCCGTTCGCTGAAATGTTTATTCATGTAGAGCAATACCTTGTCGAGGCTTTGCAGCTCCTGATATCGCGGTGTGGACGCATTCGCATAGCAGCGACACAGAAACACCAGTAATTGACTGAACAACCCGATCGCCATCAATTGAGCGCCCGGTTCGCCGCTTTTCAGCTCACTTTCCATGTGGTAAACCAGTCGCTCGGCCTCCGCCAGCAGGCGGCCTTCCAGATTCAACGGCAGAAAGTCATTGCGAGGGCGCATCAGCGGTTCAATTTCGAAGAGTGAGTTCCAACCGGGCATGGAGGTCAGGTCGTACATCTGAAACTTCAACTCGTCTTCCATCCACAGGATATTGGTGACGGCAAGATGATTCTGGCGGCAGTATTCATGTGCGATATCGGGACGCAACAACAAAACATCGCCGGCCTTGATATGGTAAGACTGTTTTTCATCGCGATAAATGCCGTCCCCCCCGGTAACAATGACCAGTTCGTAAAATTTGTGGCTGTGCAGCGGTGTCAGCGCTGCTGTCCCCGCCACGCTGTAAACCGCCAACGGAAACGAACTCCGCGCAATGGCGTGGAATTCATCGCGTTCATAAACATATGGATGGTCAAAATCAGCCATAAAATCACCTTTTGCACGAAATATACAATTTATTGGCCGAAAATTCAAGGATAAAAGTATTTTTAACGGTTATAATTATAATCAGACGGCTTCACAGTGTATAGTACATAGAAAAGAAAAAAGGAAGAAGAATGCGAAAATTAAAATTCACACTCATTGAATTGCTGGTTGTGATTGCAATCATAGCGATCCTGGCGGCAATGCTTCTGCCAGGATCGCTATGATTGCAATCACAACCAGCAATTCAA
>CALABZ010000152.1 GCA_937888615.1 uncultured Lentisphaeria bacterium
AGCTGGCCTGGAAAGCCCTGAAACCGGTTTTGAATGAGTCCGAATGTCTGTAAAAATAGCGCAGTTTGCTTTTCCCTCAACAAGTTATTCCACGGTTTCGCCGTCGATCAGCAATCCGTACTATTTTCTGGATATGATCACGGTTCACGCCATTGATTCAAGATGGAATCGCGGAGTTGCCCAACTGCCGATCACGCTGGACAACGACTACGCCAATCCTCAATAATGGGGTAAACGCTCAATCGTCGTCGAGATCGACCGCGCCGGGGGGCAGGATCGCCAGGGTATGGGTGATCAGGTAGTACCGTTCCCACCATTGGAACAGTGGGCGCTGCCATTTGACCGAAACGGTTTTGATCAGCGAATCGTAATCGAAGACCTGGGCTTCGCCGCCGGTTTGACCGACAAGGCCGCAGGTGTAGTCTTTCTCGCGAATCTGCTTGATCATCTGCCGGGTGGCGGCGAATCCGAGGCGCGCCCCCAGGGTGCGGTCGAACGGTGACGGTTTGCCGCCTTGCTGCATCGGCCCCAGAATCGTCTGGCGGACATCGAAAAATTCGTCGCCTTCTTCCTCAAACAGACTGCTGATAAAATTCAAGTCGTAGGTTGGATTGGCGTTTTCATTGCGGATGATCAATGCGGTACGCCTTCCGTTGCGGAAATGCTGTACCAGTTCGCGGGTATGCTTCTGGAGCATATCGACATTTACGCCCATTTCATGCATATAGACGTATTCCGCCCCGCTGGCCATGCCGCTGAGCAGTGCCAGGTAGCCGCAATAACGTCCCATGACTTCCACGGTGAAAAGCCTGCGGGCGCTGTCCGCGGAGGTTTTGATTTTGTCCAGCGCTTCGACGATGGTGTTCAGCGCGGTGTCGGAACCGATGGTGATTTCGGCGCCCGGCAGGTTGTTGTTGACGGTGGCGGGGATGCACAGCATCGGAATATTGAAATGCTCAAAATTGGGACGGGCGTTATAAAGGCGGTTGACGATGGCGAACGCGGTCCAACCACCGAGGATGATCAGCCCCTTGACGTTGTGGCGGTCCAGATTGACGGCTATCTTGTAGAAATCGCGTTCTTCGGGGAGGGTCCGGTTCGTGCCGAGCTTGGTGCCGCCGAGTCCGGCCCAATGGTCGATTTCCATCCATTCAAAGGTACGGAATTTTCCGGAAACCAGGCCCACCACGCCGTCTTCGACGCCCAATACCCGGAAGCCGCTGTTCATCGCCGTGCGGATGATGGTGCGCAGGGCGCTGTTCATGCCGGGGGCGGGCCAGCCTGCGGTCATGACGGCGATGCACGGACTGTTTTCGTCGGGGGCTTTATCGGGGCGGACGCGGGCGTTGAGGCTGACGAGTTCGCTGATCTGGCTCCAACCGATGCCGCGCATGCTTTCGGCTTCGGCAAATTTGCCATCGGCGACGGCGGCGGCGATGGCTTTGGTTTTTTTCACGGTTTCGACCAGGGGGACTGGCACCACCCGGTTGTCGTGGGAAACGATGATTTTCGATTCGTGGGTGGGATCTTCTTTCAGCAGTTCCTGAACGGCTTCATAACCGTAAGCCGTGCTCATATAACGGTCATAGGCGCTGGGAGAGCCGCCGCGTTGGACATGGCCTAAAATTGTGACGCGGCATTCGACATGCAGGGCGCCCTCAATCGTTTCCTTGACCATGGCACTGGTGATCGGCTCGCCATGTTTGTCGCGCGCACCTTCGGCGAGGATGATAATATGGTCGCGGCGTCCGGCCTTTTTGCCGTCCTCCAGACGGGTGCAGAGATCTTCACGCCAGGTATCTTCGGGGGGATGTTCGGGGATGAACACCCACGAAGCGCCGGTGGCGATGGCGCTCATCAACGCGAGGTATCCGCAGTTCCGTCCCATGACCTCGACCACAAAAGTCCGCTGATGACTGAAGGCGGTACTGCGCAGGGCATCAATGGCGTCTACGATCCGGTGCAGTGCGGTATCGGCGCCGATGGTCATATCGGAGTTGGCCATGTCGTTGTCGATGGAACCGACCATGCCGATGATTCGGAGTTCGGGATAAGCCTGTCGCTGTTCGGCGGTGATGCGTCCCTGCGCCTCCAGTTCGGCGGTGAGTTCAGCCCAGGTGGTGCTGAAAATATTGGCGCCGGTCAGGCTGCCGTCGCCGCCGATCACGATCAAATTGTCAATGCCGCGACGGATCAGGTTTTCGGCGGCTTTCAGTTCGCCCTCGCGGGTCATGAATTCCTTGCTGCGGGCGGTGCCGATGACCGTTCCCCCCAGGCCGATGATGCCGGAAACCGAACTCCAGTTCATCTTGACGATACGGTCTTCGATCAATCCTTGATACCCCTCGTAAATCGCGTAAACATCCAGTTTATAGGCGATTCCGGTACGGACGACAGCGCGGACCGCTGGGTTCATACCGGGGGCGTCTCCGCCGCTGGTTAGTACGGCGATTGCTCGATTATTCCGATCTGACATAGTAATTTCTCCTGGGTTTTATCATCGTATGATGGAGTAATGTACTACGCTTTTGATTTTTCTCAAATTATTTTTCGACAAATCAAGACCGGAGTTTTGCTCCGTTCTTCAGGGTGAGTTCGATGACGGTATCGGCGGGGTCCAGGGCGCGGGTGGTCGTCGGCAACGTGATATAGGCGTCGGTGCAATTGCTTTCAGCGAACATCCACGGCGTCGTCAGGTCCAGGTTGGTCCCATCGGCCAGCAGTGTGGCGCATTCAATCTGTCCTTGCCAGCCTTTCAGTACCAGCGGACCGGCCGGCGGCGTGAATATATGCGCATAAAGTTTATCGCCGTTACGGGTCCAGCGGCCCCATTCCGGTTTCGGCAGTCCGGCGTTGCCGCAACTGTGAATACTGGCGGAATTCAGTTCCATCCAGCGGCCGATATCTTCCAGTATTGCCGCGGCTTCGGGCTGGACGTCGCCGCGAGGTGTTGGCCCGATATTCAACAGCAAATTACCGCCCTTGCTGACGCATTCGACCAGGAGCCGGATGATTTGTTCCGGCGTTTTGAAGTCGGAGTCGTTGCGGTTGTAGCCCCAGTTGTTGTTCAGGGTGACACAACTTTCCCAGGGTACGGGGAACCCCTCATCGGGTACAAACTGTTCCGGGGTGAAGAAATCGCCGGAGTACGGACTTTGGCGTCCCTCCAGATGCCCGCGTTCGAGGCGGCTGTTCAGGAGGATATCCGGCTGGAGGCTTCGGATCATTTTCAATAAGTTGGCGGCGTCCCAGTCCTCCGGTCCCTTTTCATCGAACGAGAAGTCAAACCACATCAGCGGTATTTTGCCGTAACCGGTGAGCAGTTCGCGAATCTGGGCAAACATGTATTCACGATATTTGGCCATGTCGCGATGGGGCTCCGGATTTTCCCCCAATGGACGGTTATTGTCCGCGTGGGGGCGGTGCGGATGCAGCCGGTCGAGCGTGTACTCCGGGTGATCCCAGTCGATCAGCGAATAGTAGAGCCCCGCTTCGAGGCCCGCCTCCCGGAAGGCCCCCAGATAATCCCGGACCAAATCCCGTCCGACCGGGGCGCAAATCGATTTGAATCCGGTATGGCGGCTGTCGAAAAGACAGAACCCCTCGTGATGCTTGGCGGTCAGGACCGAATATTTCATGCCGGCCCGGCGGGCCAGTTCGGCCCAATGAACCGGATCCCAGCGGTCGCAGACGAAACGCTGTTGGAGTTTGTGGTATTCGGCGTCATCGAACCGTTCGGCACCGCGGCACCATTCGTTTCTCGATACCAGCGAAAAGAGGCTGTAGTGGATGAACATGCCGAAACGGGCTTCGGTAAACCATTGTGTGCGATTATTCATTTAGTCAATGCTTCCAGAAGTTGATAAGTCGTAAAAAGGGGATCCCAGTCGAAACGGTCAAGGTCAATGACCGGCACGGCTTCGGGGAGGGAGGAGACGGCGTCAACGATTTCCTGACGGAACTCCGTATCGCGGGGCGGCAGGTGTGCGTTGATCAGTCGTCCGGCAAAATCGCGCAACGGCGCGGAAATTTCCAGAAAATGGATTTTCGAAGCGAGCGGACGCAGGATGTCGGCCAGACAGCCCGTGTCCCGTGGCTCGTCGAGCAGCGCATAATCTTTCGGAAAACAGTTGCGCGGTTCGCCGTCCTGCTTGGGGTAGCCGTGCTTGATGGAGCCGGAATATTCGCGGCAGGTAAGAAGGCTGCCGGTGTCGCAGTAAAGTTTTACCTTTTCGGTCAGGCCCCATTCCGCAAGCCGTTCGCGCATGGTCGCCGCGCCATCGCCGAAGCGGTGGGGCAGGACAGCGATATGCAGCACGACGTCCAACTCGGCGCAACGGCGCAGAAAATCGCCGATCCGTTCGAGAGCCGTAGCCTCCGTCGTCGCCAATTCGCTGTTTTTTTGTGTCGGCAGGATCAGGTTTCGACAGTTCAGCAGGGCCATTTTGCGGATTGTTTCCCGCACGGTGTCCAGCGCTTCCGCCGTGGAGGCGATGCCGGTGTCCAGCATCGACAGTCCGGGATAATGCGAAAAACAATTCGACATGTCGCAGGCGGCGATCTCCAGACCGTGACTGTCGAAAAATTCCCGCTGAACAGCCAGTTCGTCGTCTGTCAGGCGCAACAGTTCAGCCGCGCTGATGACGATGCCGGAAAAATAATTGCCGAAAGCCGGAATACGCATTAACTGTTCGCGCCAGTTGCCGCTTCGCAATGCGGCCAGACAGCGCTTGCGGGGCTTTGACAGAACCACCGGAGCCGGTTGTGAAGCGAACGGCACCCGGACCATTTCGCCGGGTCCCAGCGTTTGCCGGAAACCGGCCTCCGGAATGCTGACTTCCTGCGGCGCGGCGGCATTGTTCATGACCAGCAGTAATTCTTCATTGGCGACTGCCAGCGCGCTTCCTTGAATTGTAAAAGGAATTGCCCGATGCAATTCGCGGTCAAGGACTTTGCGCGCTTCCACAGTTAATCGGAAAGGCGGCGGCAGGGATTTTTCATAAGCATTGATAAAGTCCCGGTGACCGGTGGCTTCGATAAAGGAATCGATATGCGCCAGATTTGGATGGTTCAGGGGATTTTTCCCGGTGCAGACCACCCGTCCGCCGTGGTTCATGAAGCCGAGCAGTTTTGCTTGTACTTCCGCGTCGGGTTGTTCGATGCCCGGTACGATGACCAGCTTGTATTCATCCAGAATTTCCGGGCGGACATCGGAGAGCAACACTTCAACGGTATCGCCGTAGGGCGTGTTGACCAGAAAACCGCGTTCGTCCCGGAAAACCGGTCCGTCCGAATACCCCGGATAGAGAAATTCGAAAAGGGCGTCGACCCGAAAATCTTCTTCCGCGTAGGGCAATTCGCCCCAGACCCGGTGCGTTTCCCGGTTGACCGCGTTGCGCGGCGGCTGCCACCCCTGAAAAAAGTCCAGCAAAATAGCTACCGGGGCGATGATCCTGCGTCTGCCCTTTGCCAGTTCCATGACTTCCCGCTGAATTTTGCCCACTGTGGTGAGTTCTCCATTTTCTTCAATGAAGTGTTCGAATCCCATCAGGGCCGCGCCGCTTTCATATAAATAATGAAACACCCGGCGCAGCAGTGAATCCGACGGTCCGCAGTTGCGACCGGCCTCCATGCCGAATTCATCCGTCCGGTCAGCGCCGGAGGTCCGGTAGCCGAACGCGTTGAAAACCGAGACCGTACCG
>CALABZ010000153.1 GCA_937888615.1 uncultured Lentisphaeria bacterium
ATTTCCAATGACGAGAAAAAAACACCGTTCGTCCGCAGTTACCTGCTGCTGCTGGAGGCCGCGATGTATGTTTACCGCAATTACCAGGACGGGAAAGCATACGGAAGCGCGATTTGCCATATCGCCAACAACGACCCGGAATCGAAGTGGAGCGATCACGAACGCCAGATGGTCGAGCATTACAAACGGTACGGTAACCGCGAGCTCTCCGGAAAAAGCAAAACGATTGCCGACCTGCAAGGCAAAATCAATATGGTGGCGCAGCGCCAGCATGCCCGGGTGCTGATTTATGGCGAAAGCGGCACCGGCAAAGAGACCGTGGCACTGCAAATCCATAACAAATCGCCGCGCCGCAACGAACCGTATATCGCCTTCAACTGCGCCAGCGTGACCCCAAACCTGTTGGAAAGCCGTTTTTTCGGCCATGAGAAAGGAGCATTCACGGGAGCCAACGAGCAGAAGCGCGGACTTTTCGAGCAGGCCAACGGCGGTACGCTGTTCCTTGACGAAATCGGCGAACTGCCATTGGAGGCGCAGGGCATTCTATTGCGCGTATTGGAAGGCGGCCGTTTCACCCGGCTCGGCGACAAGGAGGAGGTCGAAGTCGATGTCCGATTGATCGCGGCCACGAACCGCGATCTCGGCCTCATGGTACGCGACGGTAAATTCCGTGAGGATTTATTTCATCGCCTGAACGTGATACAAATCCGGGTACCGCCGCTCCGCGAACACAAAGACGACATCACCCAGATCGCCAACGATTACTGGCTGAAGCTGTATCGCCGCCGCTTGGCCCCCGAGCAGATCGAAGCCCTGGTGACATACGATTACCCCGGCAACGTCCGCGAATTATTCAATCTGTTAGAACGCGCTGCCGTCCTCGAAGAAACGGATTTCACCAAACTCATTGCCGAACACAAACAAATGATGTCGAGTCTCGCGCCTGTTGCTGAAATCGACTACCCGGACGAACTGGAAGCAATGATCCGCCTCCACGTAAGCCGCATCTACGAGAAATGCGGCAACAACCTCACCAAGGCAGCCGAGGCGTTGAACGTAGCCCGAAACACCGTGAGGAAATACCTCTCATGACGAAAGACTTGGAGCAACTGCTGGAGCTGCCGGATTATTCCGAACACGTGGTTGTGTTTACCGGCGTGGGAATTTCCACGCTGTCTGGAATTCCCGATTTCCGTGGACCAGGCGGCGCATTTTCAAAACAGTTCAAGGGTTACGACGTCGAAACGCTTCTCGATATTCGCTTCATCAAAAACACCCGGATATCTTCTATGAATACGCCAAGGACTTTGTCTACAACCTGGCGTCGCAGGAGCCGAGTATCGTTCACAACGTCCTGGCGGCAATGGAAAAACGTGATATGCTGGATATGATTTACACTCAGAATATTGATGCTTTGCATCAACGCGTCGGCAGCGTCAATGTCCGTGAATTTCATGGTTCAATGTCCATGCATCACTGCCTGAAATGCGACCGGAGCTACGGTTACGACGAAATCGCGGCCATCGTCAAATCGAACCAGGTGCCGTATTGTAAAATCTGCGGCGGGCTGATCAAACCCGGTGTGATATTTTTCGGCGAGTACCTGGATGAAGCGCTGCTGGATTCCGCCACCGAAGAAATCACCAAAGCCGATCTGCTCCTGGTATTGGGAAGCAGCCTGACGATACCGCCTGCGGCGCATTTGCCGCTCGGCACGCATTACGGCGGCGGCAAAATCGTCATCGTCAACCGCCAGGAGACCTACCTGGACCGTTACGCGACGCTGAAGTTCGACGATCTGAAAACCATCTTCCAAACGATAGACGATTGGCTGAAAAATTAAACATATAACTTGGAGAACGACAAAATGCCCGATTATTATGTATGTACCTATGGTAATTTTGAAGAACGCCCGGAGATTATAGAAGAATCCTTCGAGAAAAACGTGTATATGCTTCATGTCAATGCGCGCTATCCATCGGCACTGAAGCTCATAAAGAGAGATGACATGCTTCTTTTAAAGAATGGGAGTTGGATCATTGCATACGGAATTGCCTGTGGACCGGTAACTAACGACAAACTAAACAACTGGGGGCATCAAGTTCAGGTCAGCAAATGGATAAAATGCAATCCTCCGATTCATGCATATGGCATTGCTTGGAATACTCTTCACGGTGGAGCGATGTCTCTGGTCAAGCAAGTGGTACCGGAATGGGCCTGGGAAAAGCTGAATCAACCAACCATCTCTTCGATAGACGACGATCAAGTGTGCTGCCGAAGTGTGCTTTTACCGGAGTTGCTGGGCTGGAAACTTACAATTCCGGACTACCAGCGCGGATACTGCTGGCGTATTCGAAACGTACTCGATTTACTTGAAGATATCCATAAATGGCAGAATGAAGAGCAGAAGGGCGAGTACCATCTTGGCTCAGTCATCCTGAAAAAATCAGAAGATAAATTTGACATTATTGATGGTCAACAGCGACTGACCACGCTTGCGATATGGGCAAAGCTGAAAAATAACGAACCGGACAATATACCACCGTTATTGAATTCGGAGTTAAGGAATAACAATCTGACGGAACAGACGCGGCACGCTATTTTGCGAGCGAAGGAAACGATCAAAAATTGCACATTCAAGATTAATTTCAGTCGAATTCAGACGTGTCCTAACAATTAGCAAAAAAGGCGGAGCCAAACTTTGTCCGTAACAG
>CALABZ010000154.1 GCA_937888615.1 uncultured Lentisphaeria bacterium
CCCGCTGACTTTCTGAATGTAATCACGAAGCTCGGCGGCGGCATATTCCACCGAAGCGGGAACATCCTTTCCAATCACGATAACCGATGCCGGAGCGCCATCTCTGACGAGGTCCAGCCCGTCCGCACGAATGCCCGCCGATACCAGAAGAATAATCAACTTGAGAAATCGGGGAAAATGCTGCATGAAAAAACGACATTGATTCATAATTTAAAATTCCTGTTTATGGTTTCCAGTACGGATAATTCGAACTGCCCAGCGGTACTTCATCTTTGTCCAGCCATTTCACATGCCCGTCTCCGAACAGGTTGTTGCACCCCTGTTGGTGGCGATATAAATCCGGAAATCCCGATTTGCCTGCAGCATGTACCCTATAGGAATCCCCTCCGTATGATTCGGTCTTAAAAGTCGGAGGAAGATTGTTGGAGCAATAGACCGAATCGACAACCAGCATTCCTTCACTTGGAGAACGGGCCTTCGTAATTTTGCAATCATAAGAAGCTCCCAGAACAAAAATAATCCCATTCACGCCATAGTGGTAACCGTCCTTCGTAGCCGCGGGGCATCTCCATTCATTCCCCCGAGTCGACCAACTAAGCCCCATTGTTGTTAAAATTGTAACCTGCCAAAGCCTTTTCAAATTCGTATCATAGGCCAACGGAAACGTGTCCCGGTTATCCTGCGCATACTGTTGCAGGTAGGTCCCAAGCTGCTTGAGATTTGACGCACACGATATCATTGACGCTTTTCCCCGCGCTTTGCTCAATGCCGGCAACAGCATCGCCGCTAGAATCGCTATAATCGCTATAACGACCAACAACTCAATAAGTGTAAAAAATCCGCACCGTTTTATTTTCATATCATTTTCTCCTTATGTTGCAGTGCCTTTTTATTGTCATATCACTATGGTTTAAAATTTACGGTTGAAGAACGGACGACCAATTTGGAATCAATCTTCAGCTGCGTGTTTTTTGCCGTTTCGCCTCCGTCAATCCAACGCAGGAGCAGCTTTGCACATTCCTGCCCCATGGTTTTCCGCAAGTCATCAATGGTGGTCAGAAAGCGTTGCTCCGCTGGAACATCAAGGATTTCATCGATATTGTCGAAACCGGATACCGCGATATCCTTTCCGGGAATAATCCGGTTTGCCTTGAGCCGTTTGCACAATCCATACGCCACAAAGTCATTGGTACAGCAGACGGCATCATAGGATGACAGTTTTTTCAAAAGCTCATCAGCGTGTTCATAAGCGTCCAGCATCAAACTGTAAGTGTTATGCATGGGAAAATGAAAAATATCCATGTCCCCGATATTTAATCCGGCCCTGCCACAGGTATCCCGGAAAAGCCCGACATATTTCGATATCCCGTACAACGCCACCCGGCGGCAGCCCAACTCGTCAAGATGTTTCCGTAATTCCCCGATTCCGGCTTCCTTATTGATCGTGACACAGGAAATGTTGCGTCCCGACAGGTTGCTTTCGTCCATGAAAACAGTCGGTTTTTCCCTTTCCTCCAAAATCTCGAAAGCCTCGTCATCCAGTACCGCGCGTCCGAAAATAATTCCGTCGTACAGACTCATCTTGTTGATAAGCCGCCGGGTGTCGTTCAGAGAATCAATCGTCACCAGGGAACACGAATAACCGAATTTCTGCAATTCCTCCTGTATTCCGTCTATCGAAGTCAGCAGGAACGGACCGGTTTTCTGGAAATGGTCGAATTTCCGGGTTACGAATGCGACATTGGAGGTCTTTCCCTGCAACAGGTTGCGCGCATTGAGGTTGGGAGTATACTTATGCCGCTTGATGGCTTCCATTATGGCGTCCCTTTTCAACGAACTGACATAACAGGTGGCGTCGTTGTTGAGAACACGGGATACCGTGGAGACGCTTACCCCTACTTCCGCGGCAATTGTTTTTAATGACGGCTTTTTCATGAGAACCTTTTATAGAAATCGTTTTCTATATGTAATTATAACGGGTTTTCCGGTTTTGTCAACCCCCCATGAATAAAAAAATTATAATTCAGTTTTCTCCCTATGCCGGCAAGTGCCGGACGGCGAGAATAAGCTATTTCCGCGGTTCTTCGCGTTCCGGCTGGCTGCCTTTGCGGTAACGCCCCGGCGGAAAACCTTCGGAACTGCGGAAAACCCTCGAAAAATAATAAACACTGGCGAAACCGAGGCTGTCGCTGATTTCCTTTAAACTCATGTCGGTATTTGCCAGCATCTGCCGGGCGCGGTTGATCCGGACCCGCAGGATCAACTGCGTGAACGACTCCTGAAAAAGCTCCCGGACCAGATGACTGGCCCTGCTGGGAGACAGATTCAGCTTCAACGCCAGGTCGTTCAACGAAAAATCGGGATTGTGGGCGTTGCGCTCGATGGCCTGTTCGATCAGCGATTTCCGGCCAACAATGGCACTCTGCGATGGATGCCCCGACTCCTCCACGATATAGAGAATGGCGGCGCCGAGCATGTACAGGATTTTTTCCAGTTCCAGCCGGTATTCCGGTGTCAGCGGCGGCAGTTCCCGGTGCATTTCCAGCAATTCGGGCGGCAGGTCGTTGTCCGGTTCGAGTTCGCCCCGGAACGCCCCGGCGTAAATGCTCATGACATGCTGATTGTCCTTGATCAGCGGTACCACCAGTTCGCTGACACCCTTCCAGCAACTGAAAACCTCGGAATGCTCCTTGCGCCGCATCACATGGTTCACATGGTATTTGCAGTGGGCCACACAGCGGCGGCTCCACCCTTTCTCCTCGAAACGCCGGTACAGGCAATACGGATGCATATGCACCGCACGGTCGGGAAGAATATAATGCCCGGCTCTGTCGGCCAGCAACCCCATGCGGTCATGAATCGAAATGCTGATATGGAACGTCCGTTCAAGGCTCTCCACCATCCGCGTGAAAAGCATCGCCATGTCGTCGCCGGGCACGTCGACCGGAAATCGAAAACCGTCTTTTTCCATAGCAATTATTCGCCTTTCTTTAAACTTAGCTTCCAAGTACATTAAAATAGCATATTAAGATATTGATTTCAAGGATGAAAACATGTATAATTTATGCCGTGCACAATTCAGACGATACGCGCCGCCGGTTGCACGGTGGTGGAGAGGCAGAGCATCTTTTTTAATGCAATCATTTACAGGAGAACGAATTTTGAAGACAATCGCCGGTATATTTCTAACAGCATTGATGCTGGCATGTTCGGGGATCGACACCGACACCGCATCTTTTTTCCGAACGAAAGACGATCCCGGTAAAAACCTGCCGGAAGATCAGGTCTATCCGCAGGGCCGCCTTTTCCCGTTCAGTTTTTATTCGACCGGCGGCGGCAGTTACGGCGACAGGAGCGGGCTGCTTCCGGAAACCCAGCGCGCCAAAGACCAGCAGCGGATCATCGACGGCGGCGTGACCATGATCGGCCCTCAATATGAACTGGATAAAACCATCCTGGCCGACGCTAAACGCTTCCATGTAAAAGCCGTTTACACCCTGCGCCTCTCCATCGACGGGCAGAAGGTCGATAAAAACTACCTGCGCGACCTCGAAAAAGAGAAGAAAAGCCTCGACACCTCCAAACTCCGCGAGGCCGCCCGCCGCGCCGTCCTGGAGGTTTGTGACGACCCCGCCATCTGCTGGTGGAACATTTCACCCGAGGAACTGCGCATGTGGCGCCAAACGGAACACGACTTCCTCGCCACGGTAAGCGCAGCCGTCCGCGAAACCGACCCCCGAAAACGCCCTTTCTTCATGTATGCGCCGGGCCATCTCTCCGCTGAACGGCTCGAACCGCTCTGCCAATACCTCGACATCATCGGCAAAGGCATGTACACCAATTACAGCAAGGCTAAAGAAAACCGCGTATTCTGCCGCTGGACCATCGAACAGGAACTGGACGCGATCCGCAAAGCGGACGTCAAGGGACGGGTCCCGATCGCATTGCCGGAAATGTTCCAGCAGCCGGCGGACGCGGAGCTTCCAAACATCGAAGCCTGGGCCCGGCATGACGTTTACGCGGCAGTAACCGCCGGAGCCAAAGGGGTCCTTGTATTTTCCGCCCGGCGGCGGCCGAAATTCGACGCCTGGGACGCCTATCTCGGCGCTTACCTGAAAATTTGCCGGGAGCTTCAGGGCGAACTCGGGCAGGCCGTGTTGTTCGGCGAAACGAAAAACGACTTGACCGTCAGCGTCATTTCCGGCCCGGAAAACGTCAAATTCAAGTTTTTCAATTATCCGGAAAAGGAATATCCGTCCATCGGGTTCACCAACCTCGCGTACCGGAACAGCCGTTACCTGATCCTGGTGAATTCCTCGGCACAACCGGTCAACGCGGTGCTGGACGGACTTGTCTACGGCAGCGGCATCACCGTGGAAGACCTTGCCAAACCCGGCAGCCGGTTCACCGCGCCCGAAGAACAGATCGAATTACAGTTCAAGCCCTGGGGAGTTTATCTGTACAAAGTTTATAACATGGAGGAATAAGGGATGAAGCAACGGAATTTCACACTCATTGAACTCCTGGTCGTGATCGCGATCATCGCCATTCTGGCTTCCATGCTGCTGCCGGTGCTCAGCCAGGCGCGCAAGAAAAGCCAGGCGACCAGGTGCACCAGCAATCTCCGCCAAATCGGCGTCGCCATCAATCTGTACATGGCGGACTGGGACTCATTTTTCCGTAGTCAGAATGCGACCACCGCCAGCGAGAACGGCGACAGCGCAGGCCGAATCCTCTGGCCGGTCGTACTGATGAAGAACAAGTACATCGAAAAATCGAACAGTCTCGACCTCTTTCAATGCCCCTCCTCGCCGCTGACCGAAGCCCGGCAGGAATCCCCGTTTTACACCTACGGAGCCGCTTATGGCAACCTCGGCTTCTCCCTGAAACCGTCCGAAACGCAAAAAGTCCTGACCAGACTGGTCCTGGCGGGCGATTCGTGGGCAGTCAGCAAACAAGCCCCGCAGTTCCGCATGTGGTTCACACCGTCCAGCTCATCCAGCCGGGCTGACTACGGTCGGCCATATCTGGTACACGCCAGCCGTGGTAACATGCTTTGCGGCGACGGGCACGTGGCGGCGGTAAACCGCGCCGAAATGCAACAGGAAAAATATTATTATCCCTCAGATGAAAATGTCGCCCAGATCACAGCCGCGGCAGACGGCGGCGGCCAGTTCTATTACGACCTCAGATAAAAGCAAAGGAATAAAAATGCAGGATTTCATTCACGAAACAGCACGAAGCACCCCGATAACCCACGATGTGGACCTGGTCATCGCCGGTGGCGGCACTTCCGGCGTCGCCTGTGCGGTCTGCGCCGCACGGCTGGGGCTCCGGGTATTGATCATCGAACAGACCGCACAACCCGGCGGCATGGTCACCGGCGTCACCCAATGGACCGGCGACGCCGAAAACAAGGGGGGATTCGTCCATGAATTTTTCCAGTATATGGCCGGTAAAGGCATCACAAACCCGCCCTATTACAACGGATTCCGGCTGGTCACTTATTTTGACCGATTGCTGACCGGCAACGGCGTCATCCCCCTCTATCTCGCCAAAGTCGCCGCGCCGATCATGGAAAACGGAGCCATCCGCGGCGTGATCGTCGAATCCAAGCAGGGCCGTCATGCCATCCGCGCCAAACTGGTGGTGGACGCCACCGGCGACGGCGATGTGGCGGCCGCCGCCGGGGCCGATTTCGAATACGGCAGGCCGTCAGACGGGCGGATACAGGCAATCTCGCTTTCCATGACCATTCAGAATTTCGAACCCGAAAAAGTCCATTTAAAGGAAGAGCTTTTCCCGGCCCTGCGCCAAATCGCGCCCGATTATCAGCTTCCATACGATAACGGCTTCATCCGCCGCCTGCCCGCCACCGAACGCACATTAGTCCTCGGCGTATCCCATGTATGGGATTGCGATCCGCTGAACGCCGAAAGCCTCTCCCGGGGGTTGATCGAACTCCGCCGCCAGTCCGAAGAACTCGTGGAACTGATGCGGCAAACGCCCTACGGCAGTCATCTGGAAGGATGCGGATTCTCGCCCCTGCCGGGCGTACGGGAGTCCCGCAGAATCGTTTGCGACGCTTATGTAAGCGACGCCGATTTCGAACAGGGCAACCATTATCCCGATGCGATTTTCACGGTCAATCACAGCATCGACATCCACCGCTGCAAGGACGGCGAACCGGCGATCATCGTCGAAAAAGTCAAACCCTATCAGATCCGTTACGGCTCGCTGTTGCCGAAAAAACTCGACAACCTCCTCGTTGTCGGACGCTGTATTGGAGGCAGTCACCGGGCGCTGGCCAGTTACCGGCTGATCGCGGATTGTTTCGCGATGGGTGAAGCGGCGGCGCTGGCCGCCGTCCAAGCGATTGAGACGGGAAAAAGCCTGCGCGGCATTTCCACAGCTCAATTGCGCGAAACCATGGAGAAACGCGGCTATCTGCTCTGATCAGTCACGCCTTCAAGCCCAGCCGTACAACGCCAAAACCGGGACGGAACCATTTCTTTCCGGTTTTTATTGGAACACAGAATTCGTTCAGTTCCCCAGCCCCACCTACTGAATCCGCCTCAAAACAAACCAGTTTTTCAGCTCACAGCCTGAAAAATATCTATTTCTTTACGACACAGATAACGGCACAGTTTAGCAAAAAAAGCGGTATTTTCCGAAAAACCGTTGCTTTTTCCGCCCCCTCTCATTATAATAGCATAAAAAGCAGGAAAGATCATGCCGAAAGTTCTGTCAACCGTAAAATTGAATACCGCCAAAGCCTTTATCGCGCGGCAATTGCTGGAAACCAAAACCGGCGATACCCTGCCGTCGATCCGCGACATGGTCCGGAACAGCGGCACGTCACGCACCGCGGTGGTACAGGCATTGGAACATTATAAAAACAGCGGCGAAGTGGAAGTCAAACCCCGCAGCGGCATCGTCAAGAGCGAATTGCCGAAAGGACAGCCGATTTTCGACCTGATCGCCTGTCACGAGTTCCGTTACAGCGCGTTCAAAGGCGGTTATCTGCATTATCTGATCCAGGTGCTTACCGACGTACTGAGCCAGAAACATTACGGCATCCGGCTCCACCGTATCAAAAGCGGCGAAAACCTGAATTCCTATACGGTGCTGGCCGACCTGAAAGACAATGCCGGTTTCATCCTGCTGGTACCGAAAATCCGCGAGATCGTCACTACCTTCGAAGCAACCGGCAAGCCGGTGGTGGCCATCCATCCGCAGACTCCGCTGGACAACTGCTTCCAGGTGATCGATTCTTCCGACCGGACCCGGAAGGAATTGGAATACCTGATTTCGATGGGGCACAGTAGAATCGCCATTTTCACCCGCAAGCAACTGCCGCGGGAATACACCGAGAGCGCCACTGTCCGCCAGTTGGAATATTTCAAAGTCATGGCGGAACATGGGTTCAAGGTTTATCCGCACTGGTGTATTCACTACAATCCGAATGATGAAAAATCCATGCTCGACACCCTGAATTCGATCTTCGGCAGGAAACCGCGCCCGACCGCGTTCATCGTGCCCGACAGCGAGTTGCCGTATGTCTACCGCTACCTTGGAAACAACGGCATGGAGATCGGCAAAGACGTGTCCGTCATGGCCACGGACGGATTCATGGTCTGCCGCCATGTATTCCCCCCCGCGGCCACCATCGTGGAATTCGCCTGGGAAATGCTCGAACAACAGCTGAACGGTGATTTCCGCCCGCTGACCAGAGAAATCCGGGTGTCGCTGCATAAAGATAAGTCGGTAGGCCCCCCTTCGACAGAAACAACCATCAAACATAAAACAGGAGGTATCATATGAAAAACAATCTTTGCAGGAGAAGAAAATTCACACTTATCGAATTGCTGGTGGTGATAGCAATCATCGCCATCCTGGCCGCCATGCTGCTGCCCGCACTCAACCAGGCCCGGGAAAAAGCCAAAACCGCCCAGTGCGTCAACAACATGAAGCAACTCGGCATGATGACCGTCTTCTACCTGGAAGACAACAACGGTTATCTGCCCGGCAACCGCTCCAGCGACAGTTCGAACCCCCACTATGTGAAGAACAACGACGGCTGGTGGCTTGTCTACGCCCCTTATTTCAGCAGACTCAAAAATCAGTGGTACACCGGAATTCCGCGTTGCCCCACCGACAAGGACGGCAACACCAGCGGCCTCAGCTACGGCGCCAACTATTACATGCATTACGGCAAGCCCGACCAGTGGAACCGCCCTTCTTCCAGGGTTTATATGGCCGACTCCAAACAGGCCAACAATTACTCCCTGAATCCCTGCGGAAACCCGGTCGTCACCAACAAGGGCATCAACTCGCTGCGTCACAGCAATACCTCCAATGTCCTGTTGCTGGACATGCATGTGGCAAGCACCCGAAACCTGTTTGGTCCGTGGTCAAATTCGTTAACCGCCGAGGGTTTTACCCTTCACCCCACCCTCTACTGAACGATCAAGGATTCAACCGATGAAATTGCTCTTTGCAGGACTGATTTGTTTATTCACCGGATTGGCGACGGCTTCGGAAAGCCTGCTGATCGCCGGCTTTGAAACACCGCAGGAAACGGCGCAATGGCGCCCCCCCTCCAACGATTCAAGCCGCATGGCGTTCAATGCCGATCCCCAATATGTGACGGAGGGCAAAGGCTCTGCCCTCCTCAACTTCCCGAAAGCAGGCAATGGCGAAGGACGCTGGCCGCGCCTTGTCCTGAAAAACCTGCCGCTCCGGGATTGGAGTTCTTACGACGAACTCAGCGTCGACGTCATCAATCCCGGCCCCGGCAAAGTGAACTTTCAAGTTCAATTAGTCGTCGACGGCGGCGGCAAACTCGGCAAAGCCTGGAAGGAATTGACACCGGGCGTCCATCATCTGGTCTGGACGCTGCCCGAAGCACTGAAGATTCGTAACGTGCTGAACGTCCTCTTTTATCAAAGCGATCCGCCCGAGAACTACATCCTGTACGCGGATAACCTGCGGATTCACCTTAAACCGGAATCCATTCAGAAACGCCTTGACACATTTTTCACGGATGACCTTGGACAGTGGAAAGAAGCCGACCTCGAATCCGATTTCAGGAAGCTTCAGGACGCGGTCGAAAAACTGAAGCACTCAAATGCCACCCCGATCCGTAAAGCGGAAATTCTGAGCACACTGGGCCGCGAATACCGGAAACTGAAAACACGCCGCGACCTCAAGCTCAACGAACGCAAGGCGGCCGCATTCAACAAGGCCTTCCCTGGCGTCTGGGGTTACGGCGTGACGCATTCGCTGGAAAAGGTTTTCCGTGAAGGCTATCCGTACCGCGGCGGTATCGGCGGCGATGCGAAGCTCTCGCTGGCCCGCAACGAACGCGAAGCCTTTCAGGTGGTCCTGCGTTCGAAAAAAGCAGTGGAACACGTAAAGGCAACCGTCAGCGATCTCGTCAATACGAAAGACTCCGGCGCAGTCCTCAAAAGCGATACGATCACAATATTCCCGGTCGGCTATGTCAAACCCGTCAAACCGCCTTATCCGACCGAGGATCTGGAGTGGTACCCTGATCCATTGCTGAATTTCCTGCCGGACTTCACGCTTGACGCCAACGTATGGCAGCCCATATGGTTCGATGTCCGCACCACGCCGGAAACCAGACCGGGATGCTACCGGGGAACCATCACCGTCAGCGGGGAACATGCGCCGGAACTGAAAATCCCGGTCCAGGTCACTGTTTGGAACTTCACATTGCCGAAACAGAATTCCCTGCCAACGGTCATCGCCCACGGCAACCCGTCCTGGTTCTACAGCAAAAATGTGAAAGGCAGCGACCTCGTCAAAATCGAACGCGACGCGGAAGACATCCTGCTCCAACACCGGATCACCCCCTCCCCGATCTACAATTCCACCCGCGCCGTCACTGTGGACGAAGTCAAACGCTGGCAGGCCGCCGGCGGCAAGGAATACAATATTATTTACATCCCCCCGCGTCCGACCAAAGCCAATGAGCCCTACCCGGGCTGGGCCAGGCAACGAGTGCTGAAACTGCTAGCCGAAACCGTGCCGAAACTGCGTGAAGCCGGAGTATTGAAAGACGCCTATATCTATTCTTTCGACGAAATCCAGGAACAGACCTATTATTCGGCGAGAACTATTCTGGAGGAGGTCAAGCGCCTCTATCCCGATATCCCGATCGTCACCACCGCTTTCGATTCGACATTCGGTCGAAAGAGCGGGCTTGAATCCTGCATCGACATCTGGGTTCCCGGCGAAAATACCTACGCCGACAACCGCGAACGGATTCAGGAAGCGCGGCGCAACGGCAAAAAAGTCTGGTATTACACCTGTATGTACCGTCCCGGCATGAATTTTCTGCTGGAAGCCTCCGCCACCGCGCCGCGACTGCTGGTCGGCCTGAACCAGTATAAACAGGAAAGCGACGGGTTCCTTTATTACCAGACCACTAAATGGGCCGGCAGTAAGCTTGTCGACAAAGGGCCGCTGACTGGACACGACAGCCGCGGCTATCAGGCCTACAACGGCGACGGGCTGCTCCTGTACCCCGGCCGGAACGGCGTAATGCCGACGATTCGGCTGAAAGCCATCGGCGACGGCTTCGAGGACCTTGAATATTGGTTCCTGCTGAAGAAGCTGAAGGCAAGCGGTGAAAAACTCGTCCCCGAAGACCAGGCCGAACTCGACGCCCTGCTGAAAGTCAACCCGGAAGTCGTCGTCGATTTCGAGCATTTCGACCATACCGGCGACAAACTCCAGGCCGAACGACTCAAGGCCGGAGAATTGCTCTCCAAATACGCCCGTTGATCCCATCATCAAACGGCCCGTCAAAAGTTTTGGCGGACCGTTTCATCCATTCAGTTTCCTAAAAAAACCGAATAGTTGCCGAAACAGGGTATTGACAATCGCGAATTTTGTTGTATAATTAAAAATGGAACATGTTACATGAAATAAGGAACAATCAGGTTTTGCTATGGTCAATATGGAAGATGTGGCATTGCGTGCACAAGTGTCGAAAGCGACCGTTTCGCGGGTTTTCAACGGAAGCCCCAACGTGTCCGCGAAAACCCGCGACCGGGTGCTGGCGGCTTGCGACGAACTCAACTACAAGTTGAACTCCAGCATTCAGGACCTGCTGAAGAAAAGCCGCAGCGGCTTTACCGCCAATATCGCCTTCGTACTGGTGGATCGGGATTTTTCCGATCCGGCGTATGTCGAGCTGGTCAATCCGATGGCCGAGGAAGCGATCAAGCGACATCTCCACCTGATGCTGGTCAAGCTTGACGGGACGGAGAAATCCGTTTACGACCTGCCGCCGGTCCTGCGGGACGAACGGGTGGACGGAATTCTGCTCAGCGGCAACATCAATCCGAATACAACCGAGGCGTTGGAAAAACTCGGCATCCATACCGTTATCATCGGCAGGTATGACAGCCGGATTTCGCGTAACTTCAACACTGTTTATATGGATGAGCGGCGCGTCATTCTCAAGGCTGTTGACAAGTGTTTTGCCAAAGGGGCGCAACGCCTGGCTTTTGTCGCCGAGGACCGCAACCGCCTCAGCGACCAGACCAATTTCGCCATTTACAAAGACGCGCTGGAATTACACGGAAAACCCCTGGATGAAAGCATCTGCTATTGGGGAAACGGCTGGCATCGGGGAATTTTCGATATCATGAAAGACATCTTCACCCGGCCTGAACTGCCGTTCGACGCGGTCATGGCGATTGATTTTCGGATCGCCAACGAGATTTGCCACTTGTCCGGCTGTCACTACGGAGTCCGGCGGGAATTATATCCGTACATCGTTACCAGCCAGAAGCTCCGTTATTTCAACCTGCTGGGGGCGATTATTCCGGTGAATGACGAATTTTCCGGCAAAGTCGTTCATATGGCCATGAATATTCTTGAGACATTACAAAATGGGGAGCAAGTCCCCATCACAACAATCGTATAATTAAGCATAGGAGGATGAAAATGACACGGCGGAAACAATTCACACTTATAGAGCTCTTAGTCGTAATAGCAATCATTGCGATATTAGCCGCGATGCTGCTGCCGGCCCTGAACAAAGCGCGGGAAAAAGCCCGGGTATCCAACTGCATCGGTAATTTGAAGCAAATCGGCCTGGCCGTCACCATGTATGCAGACCAGTACGAAGGGTATTATCCGATCACCGCCGGGGCTTATCGCTGGTATTACTGCATCGCCGAGCAGTTGAACCGCAATCCGAAGGTTCTCCTGTGCCCGAGCTGCACCAAACAACACACCAACGCTCTCGGCAACGACGGCTACCTGCAGACCGACAATTATTACCCAAACCAGATTTACTGGCTCAGTTACGGTATGAACCAGAACCTGGCCGGGCAGCTTTCCGCAGACGGTACGACTGCTTCAGGCTATAAGCCTCCATTCAAGCTGGCCCGCGTCCGCAGACCGAGCGAGGTTATGGCTGTTGTGGACAGCAAATGCTGGCGCGGAGTCGGAAATTTCACCTGGAATATTATCAGCTCCAATGCGAATCCGACATTGTCCGACTCGGATATCAACAAAAGCGCGGCGTACCGCCATTCAAACAATATCAACGGATTGCTTGCGGACGGACATTGCCAGACCTTTACCCCGAATGACCGGATTGATTTGAACCCGAACAGCGCCAATATTCGCTGGTCCCGGGAATAGGAATAAACATTCACACATATACATAGGAGATTCCATGAAAGCAATCGTTTATTTTCTATCGTTTCTCGCGCTGGGGACATGCCTCCACGCAGATGCGGTCAAGGCCGGTTCGTTCGGATTCACAAAGGAAGATGCAACCGAATGCCTCCAAAAAGCCATCGATTCAGGAGCCTCGACCGTGGTCGTGGACAACACCGGAAGCGAATGGCTGGTCCGCCCGATCCGTCTGCGCGGCGACCTGGAACTGGTGTTCGCCGATGGCGTCACCGTCCGGGCACTGCCGGGAGCATTCAAAAATCAGAACGACTGTCTGTTTGAGGCTCACGACAGCAAAAACCTGACTATCCGCGGCGAAGGAACGGCACGGTTGGTCATGAACCAGAATGATTATCGGAACACTTCCGCATACAAATGGTCCGAATGGCGGCATTTGATCAGCCTGCGCGGTTGCGAAAATGTGAAAATTTCCAACCTGACTCTGGAGTCAAGCGGCGGAGACGGCATCTATGTCGGCACGGGCAAAACCGTGAAAGGATGCCAAAACATATTGCTGGAAAACCTGCTGATCGCCCGCCAATACCGGCAGGGAATCAGTGTCATCAGCGCGGAAAACCTGACCATCCGTAAATGCCGCCTGATTGATACCGCGGGTACGCCGCCGGCCTGCGGAATCGATTTTGAGCCAAACGGACCGGAGAATTTTCTGGTGAACTGCGTACTGGAGAACTGCGAGATTTCAGGCAATTACTCCTATGGCGTATTGCTGGTGCTGGGACACTTGAACGCCAGAGAAACCAGGCCGATCTCCATTACAGTCAAGAATTGCATGATCCGCGATAATAACGGGGGAGTCCGGATCGACGGCGGCATCAACAGCTTGAAACCGATCGTCAAAGGAAACATCGAATTCGTGGATTGCCGGATACAGTCCGAGAAAAACGAGTCCATACGCCTGAACAGCCTCAGTGAAAAAGGATTCCGGCTGACATTCCGTAATTGCGTCCTTGATAATACCGGCAATAAATTCGCCCCGGCCGGGCTGGCCAGCAAGCTGCAGGACGATTTAGGGAACCTCGATTTCGGAAACCTGAAAATTATCGACGACCGGAAACGTCCGGCAATTCAGGCATTCGGAATAGGCGCGGCGGGACTAACCACCGTCACCGGGAATCCAACGGTACAAATCGGCAAAGCCGCTCCGGAATCATTCGATATAAAGGCATTAATCAAGGCAAACGCCCCGAATCCGATCCTGAAAAACTTCACGACCCGCCCGTTCAATCCCCGTGAATTTAAAGCTCCCGGTTCGGGAAAAATTGCCAAAACGGCTCCGCTGCGGTTGCGCGGCACCAACCGCTTCGTCCAGTATCTGAAAGCAGGACAGGATGCCGTCATCACGTTCAAAGCCGACAAAGTCAATACCTCTCCTCTCGCCATCCCCGTAGAGGTGACGGATGCCAACGGCGCGCCTCAAGACAGTTTCGTAATAAAAGACGGTACGGTTAATTACAAGCTCCACGCCAACAGCGATACCGTTTACGTATTTGAATTCCGGGCCGGTTCCCATACGGTCAGCGTAAGCAGCGATACCCCCGGACATGGATTTCCCGCGGACGCCCCGCTCTGGCTGTTTCGCTGTAATTCCGAATTATACTTCTACGTCATGCCGGGCGATACGATGGTGCGCGTCGAAATCGATGGCGAAGAACCGCTGAAAGCGGCCCTGTATAACGCCTCCGGCGATAAAGCAGCCGGCGATGACAAGGAGATTCAGGGTAACAAAATCCTGTGCGCACAGCGCCCACCTTCCGCGAAACCGGAAGTATGGAAACTGAAGTTGTACGATGTGGTCGAAGACCATCGGGTCCGCTTGGGCGCCCCGCTGCTCCCGTTGCTTTTCACCGCCCTCGCCAACGGGGCCGTCCCGACCAGCGAAGTAGGAACCAAAGTTGAACCGCTCCTCTGAACCTGCGGGAAGTCCATAGAACGCCCCTCCCAATACGCCCCCCCCCCAGTCGAGCGGCGGGAAGCACCGCAACAACCCGAAAACCGGACCGGAATTATTCCAGCCCGGTTTTTTTCATTAATACCGAACAGGAAAGCCTGAAATGGGATTATGACAGGTTTTCTGGATTATTTTCCGGTTTTCACCGCAAAGGGGTATTGACAAAAACGCAATCATGTGGTAGTATATATACAACCACTTTGAATTAACAAAAGAAAAAGAAGAGCGGAAGATACTACCACATGAGAGCCGAGATCAATTATCAGGAGTTGAAACTCAGTAAGACGTCACCGGAACCTTTGCACATGCAGTTGAGCAAGGAACTCCACCGTCAGATCCGTCTGCTCAAGCCCAACGCCAACGCCAAGTTGCTGTCGGAACGAAAATTGTCCGAGTTCCTGGCGCTGGACCGCTCGACCACCCATCGCGCCTACGCCGAGCTTAAAAAAGCCGGACTGCTCTCCAATGGCCCAAATAAAACACTCTGTGTGGCCTCCGATGTCCGCCGGAAACTGCGGCAACCGTTCCCGAATATCGGGATCGTCATTCCGGAGCGTTTTTCCGATTTCATTGACCACAACCAGCAGATTTCCATGCGTTACCTGCGCGGGATTTTCGACCGCGCCGCCGAATTGAATATTTCCACGCTGATGGTACAGCTTCCCCCGCCGGATATTACCGAAGAACACATGCAGGAGTTCCTGCAAAGCGTGATCGGGCGATTGTCCGGGGTCATCCATCTCGGGGATCGGAAGTTCACCGACGACCGCCCGCTCCAGCAGTTGTTCGAATATACCGAAGTTCCGCAAGTGTTCATTTCCGGCTACCCCGCCTACAGCCATATCGGAGCGGTGATGGGGGATTCCACCGCCGGAGCCGTGTCCTTGTGCGAACACTTGCGCGAAACCGGGCACAACGACATCGGACTGGTCAGTTTCCTGGGTAGCCCGAATGACCAGACCCACCCCAACAATTTTCATTATGAATGCGACACCCGCAGCAAGGCAATGCTGGAATGTTTCCAGCGTTACGGCCTCAACTGCCCGGAAGAATGGCAACTGTACAACTGCGACAACCGCCGGCAGATTAAAACGGTCCTCGAAAAATTGCAGGCGGCCAACCACCTCCCTACCGTATTCTGGTGCATCAACGACGAAACCGCGTACATGACGATTGAGGCTTTGAAAGAACTCGGACTTCAGGTTCCCGAAGACATCTCGGTGGTGGGTTACGACGGAGAAGGAACCGGCGCGGGAAGCACCCTGACGACGATCAAGCTGCCGTTTTACGCGATCGGCAGCAAGAGCGTCGACCTGCTCCAGGAATACTATGAAAAAGGAATGAACGAGGAAAACCGGACGGTCAAACTGCCGACATCCCTGGTTCTGGGCAACAGTCTGGGACCAGCCACCCGGAAGCCTCTTGCTTCGATATTCAACTATAAAGAATTCCAGGAAATAAACGATTAGCAAAAGGAGAACAGAACATGAAACGGAGTAGAAAATTCACACTTATAGAATTGCTGGTAGTGATTGCGATCATTGCCATCCTTGCCGCGATGCTGCTCCCCGCCCTGAGCAAAGCCCGTGAAAAAGGAAGGGCAGCCAAATGCAAAGGGCAACTCAAGCAGATTGGAACCGCGGCCACCTTGTACAGCAACGACTTCGACGATATGATGCTCTGCCAGAACTTCCGGGAAGGCACTGATTATGTCCCCTGGTATGTTTATCTGCCGAAAGCCAACTACCTGAAATCGGACAGCAGCGGACGCGAGTCTATTTTCTGCTGCCCCTCCCAGCCAGACCCTTATGAAGACATCACCAACAACGCCTATTGCTCCTATGCCATCAATTCATGGACGGCACCGGACCGCCAGTACAAAGTGAAAGCGAACAGCTTTACATTCATTATCGGCAAGCGGACCATGATCAAGCAGCCCAGCGGCCAGATGAACTTCGTGGACAGCCATGATAAACGCGTGGAGCACGCCCAGCCCTATACGGAAGGTTACAGCACCAGTGCGATCAACATCGACAGGGGGTTCCATAACCGCTATGCGTCAAATCTGTTTCTGGATGGGCATACCGAGGAAGAGTTGATTATCAAATACCCCCACTACGGAATTGATAAGCTCCCGATTTACTGGTTGGGCGGACGTTCGAAAAAATGAAATTAAAAGAACCGGAATTCCGGTTTACTCTCTATAAATCAAGATAAAAAAGGATTCACTGGACCATGAAAATGTTATTTATCTGCATGGCAAGCGTCTTATCCCTGGCCGCCCTCCTGCACGCAGGAGAAGCCGAAGTCAAGACCAACGACCGGATTTCACATCTTTTTGTCAACGGCAAAGAAGTTGTTCCCGATGTCGTTTATTCGACGCTGTCAACCACATTCCGGTCTTTTCCGAACGTTCTGGGCAAGGACCGCAACCCATCGGCCGAGTTGCTGAAAATGGCAACGGATCGGGGTTTTGAACTCGGCACTTTGCCGCTTCCGCTGGTCTGGCCGAAGAATGGCGTCGCCGACTACAGCGAAATAGATCGCGCCATAGATGATTACCTGAAAATCAACCCGAACGCGCAAATTTTTCCGCGCCTGCTGGGAATGCCGCCGGCATGGTGGCTGAAAGAAAATCCCTCCGAAAAACAGGTGTGGCAACTGGGCCCCGGCTCCAAACCGCTGAACGCCTCCGGAATCCGGGAAATCGAACGCTATGCCACCCCGGCATCAAAAAAATGGCAGCAGGACTATTTCAATGCCTTGCGAATGCAGGTTCGGCATATGGAGAAAAAATACGGCCAAAATATCATTGCCTATCACCCCGGACTACAAAGTTGCGGTGAAAATATTTTCCCGCGTTGCTGGGATACTCAACGGACGGTCATGGTCGGATTCTCCGAACCTTTCCGACAGGCTTTCTCCGAGTTCGCAATGAAAAAGTATGGAACGATTGACGCGGCAAACCGGGCCTGGGGAACGAATTTCAAAAGCGCCGCCGACATCCGTGTCCCAACCATGGAGGAACGCATCGAAGGCAAAAAGGGGGCGTTCCGGGATCCGCAAAGCCAGCGTTTCGTGATTGACTTCATGAATTTCTTCCAGGAGCCGATTGTGGATGTAAATATCGAATCCGCTAAAATCATCAAAGAGGAAACCAATGGCAAGAAACTGACGCTGTTCTTCTTCGGCAGTCCACAGGCGGGACATTCCACCATGAACCCCGGGCAACGAGGCAGTCAGGCCCTTGGCAAAATGTTGAAATCCCCCTTCGTCGATATCATCTGCAACCCTTACGATTACCGGAACCGGCAGCATGGGGGCTCCGGAATTGTCGGCAATATGATTGATTCGATCCAGGCGCACGGAAAAATGTACTTCATCGAAAACGATACCCGCTCCCACACCGCGCCGTTCAACCACTTCGGCAAAACGGCGACGATGAAAGAAACGCTTGAAGTCCATAAGCGTCTCCTGCCGCAGTTGATGCAATACAATCTGGGGGTCTGGCATTTCGACTTCGGCAGCGGCTATAATTGTCACGAAGAACTGTGGGATCTTTTCAAAAAAATGAACGATATCCGCAAAAATAATCCCTCTCAAAAATTCCTACCGGAAACAGTCCTGGTCTTCGACGAGGCAAGCAATCATTATCTGCGCGGCAGCAACGAGGTTTCCCGGCACTATTTCGACTCCATGCGCGATTATCCCGGTATGGGGACAACATTCGGCCGTTTCTTATTCGACGACGTACTTGAAGGCAAAGTCCCGGAGCAGACCAAACTGCTGGTTTTTATGAATGTTTATCATGTCAGCCCGGAGCAGCGGCAACAACTCCGGAAACAACTTGAGAACTCCGGAAAAACCGTGTTGTGGTTTTACGCCCCCGGATACATCGACGGCCCAAAAGCCTCTGTTGAAAATATCCGGCTCCTGACCGGAATCGGTGTAAAAGAGATTACCACCCCCCTGCCGATGAAATTTTCGCTTTGCCAACCGTTCGAGGGCTTGAAAGCAGGATATCAGTTCGGAGTAAACAATCAAGTGCCGACCAGTTTCGCCATCGAAAAAAGACAGCCTGGAGTCACTCCGCTGGCCACTTATACAACCGGCAGCGAAATCGGCATGGCAATGAAAAAAATGGACGGCTGGAACTCTCTTCTGTTCTGCGGCGTCCGCATGGACACAGCGATATTGCGAGCAATAGCCAAAGAAAGCGGTGCTCATATCTATACGGAAAGCGGCGATTCGGTCAGTGCCTCCGAAAATTTCGTCGGACTCACCGCGCTCAGCAGTGGAACCAAGCATCTGACGCTGCCGCGTAAGTGTAATATAACCGATGCTTTCACGGGAAAAACCGAAGCAACGCAAGTCAAAGAATATGAATTTCCCATGGAAAAAGGAGATACCAGGTTATTCATCCTGAATTGAAGTATTTTCCCCGGCACACTTCGAATGCGCCGGAACCATACGAAAAAGCCGGGTAGCTAAAGCCCGGCTTTTTTTTCGAAACCTCCTTGAGATTGCCGGAAATCACGCTAGATTATCCAAACTCAAGGAGGAGTTGGATGCAACTGAACCGAAAACTGAAACTGAAACTGCTGCGCCTGTATATCAAAATCGTACGGGAAAAAGCCTCCCCGGAATACATCGCCCGCGGCTGGGCCATCGGAATGTTCTGCGGATGTCTGATCCCGTTCGGATTCCAGTTGATCATCTCGGTGCCCGCGGCTTTCCTGATGAAAGGCAGCAAAATAGGAGCAGTACTCGGAACACTGGGTACGAATCAAATCACGATTTTTTTCATTTATCCAGTACAGTGTTATGTCGGCAGCAGACTGCTGGGGGGCAACCTGACGATCGGAGCGGTCAAGAGCGCCCTGCATGATGTCTTCGTACGTCAGGATTACGAAGCGTTGTTCGGCCTGAGCGGGCATTTGCTGGCGGCGTTTTTCATGGGGGGCGCGATCCTGACGGCGATCTGTACGCCCCTGACCTATTTCGCCGTCAAGGCGATGGTGAAAAACTACCGCAAACTCATCGAAGCCCGGAAGCGCGCCAAAACACTCCGGGGCTCCTGAATAAACCCTGTCACTCAACCCGAAGGACCGCTTCGGCCTCGCGCCCGCTGACGATCTCGCGCGCACGGACTTTCCATTCTCCCGGAAGGTCGTTCAGGGCGAATTGCAGTTTGTGCCGGGCTTTGCCGAGCGGAGCATTCAGGTTGGCGTTGTAGTACCAGACCTCTTTGCCATCCGGCGCCGTCACAGTAAGCCGGATCACGGTATCACGTTTGCAACCGGCATCGATCGCCAGCTCGAATTCGCGTCCGGCGCCCTGTACATTCAATGACACCGGCGCTTTCTCCTCTGCGGGTAGCAATGCCACAAAGATCGGGTTGGAATTGACCAGCCGGGTTCCGGCCCCGCGAATGTCGCGCGCATATTTACCGGAAGGAAGCTCCAACTTCACCTCGGTCGGGTTCTCTTCCTTGCTGATGACGAGCACGTAGCGGTTGCCCTGACGGTCGGTCATGATATCAAGTTCGGCATCAAGGAACGGGGTCCCGTCGGCTTTCAACACTTTGCACAGGGGGGCGATCCCGGCGCGGCGGAGAGCCTCGCCGAACATCCGGCGTTCGTTATTCAGTTCCTTCCAGTCGTTTTCGTTGCGCTGGAGGACCGACTTGTTCCATGCGTCATAATACCCGGTGTTGAGTTTCGTCATCCGCAACACGGAATTTCCGGCGGGCAAACGGCGGCCCGCAACCGTCCGGCAGGACGAATCCATGCCGGCAAAGTTGCCGTCGATCAGGATTTTGCCGCCCTGTTTCAGGTAACCCTCAATCTGTTTCAGACAGTTGTCGGACAGCGCATCGGCGTCCGGGAAAACGACCAGCGCCGGTTTAACTTTTTCGAGCATACCCTTTTCGATCTGGTCATCCGCCACGAAACGGAACGGTATCCCGAAATTGCGGCAGAGCGTGACATACTTCCAGCGCAAATTCTCGTGTTCCTTGGCGCGCCCCCGGATGAATGCCGAGCGGATCGACGGCTGCGAATAAACGATCATGATTTCCGGCGCGGGGCGTTTCGCCAGCGCGTTCAGCACGAGCTTGCCGATGCCGTCCGTGATTTCCGGCAGGTATTCGGCGGCGGCCCGCCCGCTTTCCGACAACGTAAAATCGGGATTGATCATATTGGCCGCAGCAAAGGCCATTGCGCCTTTTGCCCGCATTGCCAATGACTTCCAAAGCTCATAACAAACCGTGCCCTTATAATTGGCATAGCCGAGAATCCAGGGCAGATCAATGGTTTCAGGATAGAAGCTATGAAGAATTTCCTGCAACCCGCCCCAGGGGTAACTCATCAGGCCCGAATAAACTTTCGATTGCAGATACCAGTTATTTCCCCCATAAGCACTGGGCCCCTGCGGACCGGAAATAAATCCGAGAGCGCCCGGATCCCCCGCACGAAGTCCCTTCCCGGTGAAGAAGTCAATGTACTCACATAACAACCGGTCCATATATTCAAGGTGGTCCGCCCAGGCACTATGATTGCCATCCTTGCGTAGCCTGGTTTCATGGGCGGTCTCAGGAAGGATCTCGCTGATATTCTTATAATTTGTCTCCCATTGCTTATTCAGCACCTCAAGTGAACCATATTTTTCCATGAGGAAACGGCGGAACCGCTCAAGGCAACTGGGCGAGAAACAATAATCAATTGCGGAGCTCCAATAGCCGGTCAGCGACAATTCGTCGCCGAACCAGTAATACCTTAAGCCTTTGTCTTGATATTGCTGTCCGAGCTTTTCGAACAAGGCGCACATTTCGGTCCTGAAATTCTGTGAGCTCAGGCATGGATTGCGCTGCAGCAGCATTTTATTATTCGTCTTGCGATACTCCTGGGGAAGACTGGCAGGCCTGGTTCCAGCTCCTTGATGCCGCGTAGGATTAAAATTATAGTGCATGGCAAAATCCTGATCAACTTCCCGGATATTGCCCATGACGGTTGAAACTTTCATATCACGCATTTTAGCGGCAAGAAGCGGCTGAAGATGACCCCGAAGCGCATCGTAGGTATGCGGAGTAATCCACAACCCGACCTCATAGTCGTCCCACAGCATTTTGTCGTCGGCAGGAGTCGCGTAAAAAGGAAACTGAACACGGTCCACAATATCTTTTCCCTCCAGCAACTCAACGGTAAACACATAGGAACGCATTTTCAGGTTATTGAGAATGGGGGCTTTGAAGTTGTTCCCGCTTTGGGCTTTATCTTTACCGGCGGCGATTACCCGTCCGTAGGCGTCCTTCAGGTTCCAACTTAATTGGTGTACACCGGAAGCCCCG
>CALABZ010000155.1 GCA_937888615.1 uncultured Lentisphaeria bacterium
TTTTGGGGACAAGAGGTAAAGAATGTTACAATTTCCGGTAGCGGCAAAATTTCCGGCAACGGCAAAATGTTTTGGGAAACAACGTTTATCAGCGGTTCGTCCGTGCCAAGGCCAGACGACTGCATTTCATATGATGTTTACCAGCCGAAATTGCGTCGTCCAGCGGGACTAATCTATTTTTCTGATTCTGAAAATATTATTATTCAGGATGTAACCATTGTTGATGCGGCGACTTATACCGTTTGGTGTATCGGCTGTAAAAATATAAAAATCACCGGACTGAAAGTAAATAATGACCGGCGTGGCCCCAATTCCGACGTTTTGGATATGGACTGTTGTCGCAATGTAAGCATAACCGATTGTGATTTTAACGCCGGAGACGACTGTATCGCACTTAAAAGTGATTGCAACCGTACCGGAACGACCTTTCCGTGCGAACGTATCGAAGTGAGGAATTGTAGGCTTTCAAGCGCAACTTGTGCGATTCGTATCGGATATGAGGGCGATGCACCGATAAGGGACTGTCTTTTCAAGGATATTGAGATTACCGATACACGGCATGGTATTGATATTTTGTCGATTACGCCGAAAGTTGATTTTGCCGTTATAAAACACGGCACTCCGATCGACAATATCAGATTTGAAAATATCAAAATGCGAAATGTCGGGCAGGCGTTTTTTATTTGGGCCGGCAAAGAAAATCTGCAAAATGACTATACCGGACATATCCGCAAGCTGGAATTTTTTAATATTGACGCAGAGTGCGTCGCTTCAAGTTGGATCGGCAGCCAAGATGATACCCGAATCAGTGATTTAAGTTTCAACAACATTAAGCTGAAAGTTGATTTATCGCGAGATTACGACTCGACGGAGAACATCTATGGTGTGCCGTCGCACTGGGGCGGCAATTTTATTGCCGGCGGTCTGGCTTTACGGCATATTGCCGGATTGGTTATGCGGAATATTGAAATGTCGGTAAATAATGGTCATTGTCCGGATTGTTATTGGGTCGGTGTCAAGGACTTTGTTTTTGATGGGAAGCCGTTACCGGTTAATGGCGGCAATTCCGGCTCAGATCACAAATAACGTGAAAATTCTAACTTTCAACAAAGGGAAATAAAATGTCAGTGGATAAGAGCTGTACGGGGGGAGCTGCCGGGGGAAACGTCGGTAATGGGCGGTCCTATCCGCATAAAAAGATTAGAGTTGGTGTTATTGGGGGAGGAGCCATTGCTCAAGCCTGTCATATTCCCGGATATGCTGCCGATAAAAAGTGTGAATTGACGGCCACAGCGGATCTCGGATTCAAATTTAAAAACATCCATGCGGATTACCGGGAAATGCTCAAACAGGAACAACCGCTTGATAGGGCATTGATGGATATGACTGTACATGCATTTGATCTCGTGCAATGGATGATTGGACCAACAAAAAGCGCTTCTGCGCGAGTCGCCGCATCGAGAAAAGATATAAAAGTCGACGACAATGTGGTTTCATGGATTGACATTGGAGGCTTCCCAGGTTATATTGAGGCTGGTTGGACTTCCTGTTCCGGCTATACAGGGTTGGAGATAATGGAAGGCCTGGGGGCTGTTTATCGTAATTACAATACAGGCAAGGCCACCATGAATTCCGGCAACGTCAACCCTGATGGTTCAATCGAATACCATGAGACGGGAATCGCTGCTAAAAAGCCGCTAATCGCAGTGGAGGTCAAACATGAGTAAAATTTCTGACATTGCCAAGACTGTAGGGGTATCGACCGCTACCGTTTCACGAGCATTTAACCAACACCCTTATGTAAATGAGGCTTTGCGCAAAAAAATACTTGAAGTTGGGCAAAAAATGAATTATGCGCCGACGATATCGAGTCTTAGACGCAATTTTGGTATCGTTTTTGGAAATTTTAAATTTGGTTACTATCAAAGGCACTTATTGTACCACTTGACCAATGGAATATTGGCTAAGGGATATAACCTCCAAATCGTCAACAGCAATCAACTGCCTTTTATCCACAAAAACACTTACTGCGGGATGTTTTTGTTGAGCAACTTTTCCAGAATGGAGGAATTGCAGAAACTCGGTATTCCGCTTATGTTTGTCAATTACGCATTGGATGGTTTTTACAGCGTCACCACTGATCACAAATTAAGTATGGAGATTGCTGTTTCCCATCTGATAAAACATGGACATCGCAAAATTGCTTTTGTGCGCGCCAAAAAGGGACATTGGGGCAGTGATCTGCGGGAGAAAGGCTATCGGGAAACCTTGAGCAAATATAATATAGCATTCGATCCTAAATTGTTGGCATTTTATTACAAACCCGATGATATTGAAAAAAGATTGCTTAAACTTGTTAGTGCCAAAGCTACTGCCGTTGTGGTCGACGGCGAAGAAAATACTCCAGCAGTAAATTATTTTCTTAACAAAAACCATATCAGAGTGCCGGATGATCTTTCTGTGATCTGTTTTGAAGATGAAGAACATTCGCAATATACGAATCCGCCATATACCGCGGTAAAACAAGATTTCGGCGCCTTAGGGATGGTTGCGGCAAGTATCATGTTGCAATTGATTTCGCAAAAAAAAAATCTCCAGATCGCAACAAATACCGTTATTCCTGGAAATTCCCTGGTTATCCGCGAATCTGTAAGAACTATTTCCGACATATCATCGTAAGATATGCTTACAACTTGGTTGTTGGATTTTCAAGACAAATATATGATAAATTCGCAATCGGACTCGGATATACGATTTTGATACCGGCTCTTGCCGCAAAGGATTTCAATTTGTACCGGCCAGCATACTTCCGCCCACTTTGACCAGTGCGGCAACTCAACGATATTCAGAAAGCGGAAGCGTTGCCGCGTAGTCAACAACTTGCATTTATAATTTCACAATTTATACACCCTTCAACAAAACGAATCAGGAATTTTATCATGAACGTTTCAAGTCTTTTTAATGTTAACGGCTCTATCGGATACGGAGCTTATGAGACCCCGGATTATCCCACCGCGAATAACTTTATCAAACATTTGGATTATCTCAATATCGACCGCTCCCTTGTCTGGCATATTGAAGCAAGGGATTTGAATCCGACATCAGGAAACAAACGTCTGCTCAAGGAAATTTCAGAGGCGAACGTTCAAGAGCGCCTGTACCCGGCCTTTGTCATTACGCCGGCATGCTATTTTGAGTATGGCACTGTGGCGTTCTTGAGAGAATCGCTTGCCTCCGACAGGGTAAAAGCTCTGCGGATCATGCCCTCCATATCCCGGTTTCCGATTCGTCAAATTGAACGTTTATTATTCGAATTGGCGGAATTCTCGCCGGTAGTATTATGGGATTGCGGAGCCTTTCCCGATGAGAATGATGTTCGCGACATTGCGTATCTGGCGCAAAAGATGCCGCAAATAAATTTTGCATTGACCCAGAAAATGTGGCCCGATTTTGGCTCAATACTTGATCTTATGTGGCGGTGCACCAATGTTTATATCGATATTTCCTGGCTCCATATGCGTGATACGATAGAACTTTTAGCGGATGAATTCGGGGTTGAACGGATTCTTTTCGGCATTGGCGGCAAAGCACATTATGGAGCGGCGATTGCGATGCTCGCACACGCGCAGATTACTGGCGAGCAGAGAGAATTGATTTCTCATGGCAATATTGAACGTTTATTGAAACTGCCGCCGTTGACCGGAAAACTGACTGAAAAATGTGGAAATAAATTGAATAAACCATTATGGAATAAGTTCCAGAACGGTGAACCCCTCAATGAGGTGAATATTATTGACGCACACGGCCACGATGGACCGCATCCGCTGGGCTGGATCCACCGTGAATGCACGATCGGAGGCATTGTCAGACAAATGGATCGGCTGGGAATAAACAACCTGATTTTAAGCGGTTCGAGTGCCTTGTTTGGCGATTCGCTTGAAGGAAATCTGAAACTAGAGGAAAAGGCACAGCCATACAAAGACAAAATAGCCGGGTACCTTGCTTTTAATCCGCGATACGCAGGAAAAATCAGCCCGTTCTTTGATGATTTTTTCAAGCGTGACTTTTTTATCGGTTTTAAACTGTTGCCCTCATATTGGAAGATTCCGGTAACCGATTCTGGTTACTCTCCGGTTTGGGAATACGCCAATTCACATCATTTGCCGATTTTGCTGCATACCTGGGATGACAGATATAATTCTCCGGCGATGCTTACCGAAATCGTTAAGCAATATCCAGATGCAATATTCCTTCTGGGACACTCCGGCGGCGGCACGACCGGACGTCTGGAAGCAGAAAAACTGGTACAGGATAATGACAATGTTTATCTTGAATTCTGTGGGACTTTCACTACCCCTGTGCCTTTCGAAGATTCTGCGGAAAAAGTAGGCTGGGATAAAGTCGTGTTTGGTTCAGATACTAATGCGCACAGTATATCCTGGGAACTCGGACGTTATCTTTCCATGCCGGTACCGGATGACGTATTGTTGCCCGGATTGGCTGAGAATATACTCAACGTCATGGCGGCGGCAAACGGCGAATTTCACCCGGATGCTCCGTCAATTCCTATAACGATTCTTTAGTGGCCAGGATTTTTATGTGTTCCAGCAATTTTTCCGCAGTTCCGGGGGCGGCGCCGCCGCCCAGTACCGGCAATATTTCATAGCCGCCGCGTTCATAACAATCCTCCAACGGCAGATAACCGGGGCACCCTTGCGCATGACCGATAACGATGTTCAACTTCCGGCCAATATGTTTTTTGGCCGCAAGACCGATTTCCGTGAACGGTTCCCCGGGGATGGATATCACAGATAGTTCGGGTCCGAAATCAAACAAAAACAGTTCAAACGGACGGGCTTTTCCTGCTTCCCGGTCGTGATAAGCCAACAACTGCTCGGCAAAGCAACGCCGGATGGAATCGGTACCCTTGATGAGATCTTCACTGGTCAGCAAACTATCCAGTCCGGACACAATCGGATGGGATGAAATCTCTTCGGCACGGTGAATTTCTTCATCGGTAATGGTTCTTCCGTGTAAATGGAAAATTGTTTTCTTCAGTTTAAACCTGGTCCCTCGCCACAGTTTGAGGCCGGGTAGTATGTCCAGTATTATTTCCGCATAACCTTTGCCGATACGGCATGATTCCTGATAAGAAGTTTGATTTTTCAGGGAATCCACATCAAAATGGTTGATGTTTCCGGAGGCTCCGACCAGGACAATTACCGGTACATCATACCCCAGTTTATCCTGAATATGCCGCTCCAGGCGGTTCGGCCAATCAGCGGAAACAAGATTACCGCCGATCGTGTCATTATGGTTGACGATATTTACCAGTAATGCGGTAATCATGCCGTTGCTGACGATTTTAATTACACCAATCTCTTTGTCTACCATACCTTCCGGTTTTACGGTATTCGGATTGAGTTTGCCGGGATTTGTCGCAACTTTTCCATTCGTCATAAAATAACGCCGGTTAAAAGCGAATGGATTGTTTTCGGTTTTCCCGAGCCACATTTCCGATAACGCAAGATTGTCAAGCGCACGACAAACGGCGGCTACGGTTTGAGATACAACCCGGGCCATATACGGACGGTCATATTGATGATTAAGACCGTCATTCACATAAGGGCCGGTATGGGTATGGGTCGCACAGAACAGTAGGTTTTCGCCGCAGTCAACGGATTGTTTTTGCAGTTCGTCCCGAACTTCCTGAATCATTTCTGTGGTTATCGCACAGAGGTCATAGCTGATGACTCCGGCGCGTGTAACCCCATCATCCCATATCAATGCCTTGACGAACAGATCATCGTAAACGCCGCTGCCGGGACGCGGGTTAAAATACCCGCATAGCGGTATCCCCAGGCGGGGAGTGATCAATTCTCTGGCAAATCCGGTTTTTAACATGATATGAATCCTCTCATTGATTATATTTAGGACATGGTTTGATGACCCGGCGAACGAGGCAACGGGGTGATAAACGATGGCGAGACCGGATTATTCAACTTCTGAAAATTTGAAATCATCAAACCAGACATTTCCGCCTTTAAGGTTGCTTACCCCCAGGGTTACCAGTAGAATTCGCGTTTCCGCCCATTTATCATCAAGGGAAATTTTGAAACGCAACTGCAATTTCCGCCATCCTTCCTGGTCGCCGGGGATGGTTACGTTTTTAGGAGGCAGGCCTAAAAATGCGCCATTTAAGTCGAGAGCCTGAACCCCTATGCCGATTTTGACTCCGGGCGCGGGGTTTTGTATCTTCGCAAAAACTTCCACCTCATACGTTTTGCCGGGAGTGACCACGATTTTTTTCATAAAGCAGAAACTGCCGTCATCGGGATTGTTATCCGCGACCCGGATCAGCAAACTGCCGGGAGATTCATGTCCGGCTGCCGTGTCCAGGACGAAATCCCCTTTGGCGTTATCGCTGTTCCAGCTTCCCCACAGGATCGAACAATTGTCGTTGATGGGAAAGGTGGGTTTTATCGGAAACGCGATCAAGCGAAAACTGCGGGGAGGGACAGATATTTCCAGTTTTCCATTATTTACAGGAAAGTTGGCGTTATGGTATTCGTCGCAAACGGGATAATTTCCGGCCTTGAGTTTGCTCAAGTCAATTTCCGTTTTCTTTTTTCTGAAATCCTTATTGGCTAAAACGACAAGATACCTGTCATCGGGGCATTCATAATATGTAACCCGTACATCCGGATTGGAGCTACTTACCGTTTTCTGCTGATAATAAAGATGTGCCTTCGTTTTTGGTGATTGTACCTGATATTTTTCCATAATATCCCAGACTTTCATATGCGGCAGCGGGGAAGACCAGCTGGAATCGGTTTCAATGTCATGTGCCAGCAGCATGGTCAGCATGGCTTCTGTTAAAGAATGGTTCTTCAAATAATCAGGATTAGCCTGGGCCAGCGCGGTCAAAAAGATGACATCGACGCCAAGAACATCACGATTGTATTCACTGCGGTAGAGTTCATCCGGTAATTCGTCGGTATAACCGTAGGGATTACGGCGCAGGAGCGTACTGTGTTGTTCGCCGGGGAACCAGTAATCGGCAAGGCCGTGGAAAAACGGATAAAAGTAGCGCTGGGCATGCAGCATCACTACCCGGTTATTTTTATGGCAAAACCGGACGGTGCGTTCAACCAGTTTGCGTTTGTTCAGGATCGCAAATGTTTTGATCTTGCGGCCGAATTTGTCCTTGAACCCGCAACCGTGGAGAGGGTTTGAGCATAAGGTGTTTCCGCATAAATCATAGTAGATCATCCACACGCGGTCTCCGTAAGGATGGGTGAGGAGTTCTTTGATATTTTCCAGCAGATAATCATTAATGTGGGTGGCGTTGCAGGCGGGGAGGGATAGATAAGTTTCATGCTGAAATCCCCCGTCCGGCAGCGGTTTTTGAAACGACATTTTGTAAATATAATATCCCGGGATATCCCAATATTCCTTAAAATAATTTGCGGTTGGGGTGCCGGTGGTCAAGGAGTCGGCCATGCCGTAAACACCCAGGGTATCCTTGCCTGTATTCTTTACGACCTCGCCGAATTTCTCATGGGGCTGAAACGTGGCGACGCCGGTCAGGCCTTTGCCGTCATTCATGACCAGACGCGGACAATCGGGGCGCATGATATCGTTAAGGCGAATAACCCGGAGACGCGAAGGCAGCGGACGGGTGGGCGTGGTGATAAACAAAGCCTGGTAAGGGGTCGCCTGTGGTAATTTGACGAATCTGGAGATCATGGTTACGGAACAGAACCCGGTCGCTTTATTGACTCTGAATACGGGTTCATTCGGGTTGTAAATCCAATTCGCATCATTGGCCATCGAATAAGCGAAGCCGCCTTTTCCTTCCGAAACCAGCCAGAGTTGAGTTCCGGCTTCCGACTCGCAGGTCGGATATTTGAAGGAAAACTGCGGTCCGGGTTTTGATTCGAGAAGCGGCGTCATCAAATACTGGCAATATTCCGGCTTGAGTTTCCATACCAGATGCATGGATTTTATTCCCGGTTGGCCGTTAATTACAAAATCAAACTTGATCATGCCGTCAAATTCCACCGTCGTGGCATAGTCAATGGTAAAACCGGGAGCCGTGCCCTGACCGGTCAACGTTATGCTGCGGTTGTTGCGGGTTGTCTCGCCCGCGGTATACTGAATATTGGCCTTGCCGGCGGCGGTTGTAATTATCAGTTCCGGAGCTTTGTCAAACAATGGCCGGCCGTAGACCGTGATCGCCTTCGGCAACGGCCCGGTTCCGAACGAATAGACGCGATTCCACAACTTTATCGTCCGGTCCGGTTCAATGGTTAATGGCGGCCAGATTTTCGGAACCGTGTCTTCGTCGCCGATCCCGTTGTTGGCAAAGGAGAGATCGGGTACTTCAATGCCGGTAATATTTTCGCTTTTTTCGCCGTCATACTGCAATACGGTTTTTAATTGATAATGTCCGGGGACGGTAATTCCCGAAATGCGGTGAGATTCGTGGGATTTTCGCAGTTCCCAGTTCCCGGTACGGATAAAGTCCCGGGGACCGGTAAGTTCATACGCAACATTCAGGGATCCGGCATTCAGTTCTTTTCGGGCTTTTTCCGGCAAGCCGCCCAGGTCAAACGCCGCCTCAATTTGATCCAGAGCATGACCGCTGCCTTCATCGACACCGTTTAGTTTGACTTCGAAAGCCTGTAAATTTGCGGCCTCCTGACCAAGCAGCAGCTTTTGATATTGATTTCTGATTTCCAGCGGGGACAATACACGCGAATAAACTTTCACATCGTCAACCGCAACCTGCCATTTGCCGTTGTCTCCCAGAAAGCGGCTCCGGATTCCCAGAAACGACATGTTCCCGTCGGGTTTTATGTCCAGGGTTTTACTTACTTTGGCCGGCAGTGTGGCTTCCGCCCCCAGAACGCCGTTCAGGTAGATGGCGATCTTCTGCGTGTCATAGGTTACGACCAATTGGTGCCATTGCTTCTTTTTGATCCCTTTTCGGGAGACCTGAACCCGTCCGATCTGCCCCCAGCCATGCGGAGGTTCCGAACTGATCCAGTCAAAATAAACCGTATCGGCATATTCATAAAGCTGATATTCGACGAAACGGTTTTGCTGTTTGAAAACAAGATTGAGCAATGCGATATTTCCGCGCTTGTTCCCTTCCGTCAATTCATCCTCGGGCGCATAATCAAGCGCCGACAGCCATAAAGAGATCGTTCCGCAATCCGGTCTGATATTACCGTTGACGGCAAATTTCAGCTCCTCGCTTCCCTGCGGGCAAAACCCCTGCTTCGTATCAAAACCGATTATGCCGCGCAATCCGAGGTTCAGGTTGGACAAGGTGGTGGAATTGGGATTTCCCTTGGCGAAATCGGCGTTGCACCCCAACTTGTCAAACGTTACGGCCAAGCTCAAATCCTTATCGTTGATTTTTTCCGCCAAAGGCATTTCACGATAGTCGGCGACCGCAATCTTCATGGAAATTATAATTAATATTGTCATCCAAAGGCGATATGGCATAATAGATCCTGTTTGATTTTTGGTTGATAAACTGCTGGTATGGATTTTTCGAAAAATACGGAATGCCGGGATTATTCCGTATCTACAAATTCGAAATCATCGAAAAAGACTTCTCCTGAAACCGATTTTTCAATCCCGAAAGTACAGATGATGACTGAGGCCCCCGCCCAGACTCCGGTCGTCGGAATCTTAAACGTCAGGATCAGCCGCTTCCATTCGGAGTTGGAGACGTTGGCTCCATCGATAGCCGTGCTTTTAACATCGGTCCCGATAAACTTTTTCTGCGCGTCCATACCTTGAAAGGCTAATGAAATCCTGCTGTCGGAAGAAAGATTTCTCCCTTTGACATAAACCACCGCGGTATATTCTTTTCCGGGTTTTACCGGAAAATGATTGAGAAAAACGAAAGAAGAGTTCGGCGGCGTTTTTTTATTGATGACGATTTTAAGCACCCCTTTGCCGGAACGACTGTTATAACGTTCAAAGGCAAAGGTACCCAGTGAATTTGCGCTCTGCCAATGACTGAATTTTGAATAATCGGAGGCGTTATCTGCGGCTTGCACTGCCGACAGAGCGACAGAGACGATACCAAACAATATGATGGACATTATCTTATTCATGGATTAATTCACCTGTTTTATATTACTGAAAATTATAATTGAATGTCACGGAATTATATTCATCAAGGCTTTTAAACGCCCCGACATGCCCATCCGCAAATGCAACATTCGCGGAACCATTGTTCCGGAACAGCATTGCAGACGGTATACCAGGCTCACTGCGCAAAAAAGAATATGACCGCTGGTGATTGATGGCCTCGTATCCACCGTACCCGCCGACACTGTCCGGATACGCCAGTTGAACGTCACTGATGATACCGGTAGTACTGCTTTTCTTGATCTGACTGTCATTTTTTGTCATGTAATAATTAGGATATCCCGCCCCCAAGGTAAAATCGCCAAGCCTCCGCTCCATCTGCAACGTCACCGGAAGCATCTGCCCACTGGTTCCCGCCCGCCACGGAAACCAAATGAAAGCATTGGCATATTCATCAGGGGTCGTAGACGGACAAGTGAACGTTCCACTCTTGACCTTGACATAATTCCCCTCGTCCAACTTGCCGTCAAACGTCGGGTTGCTTACCCCGTCCATGTGCGCCGGATAATAGCCTGCGTAATCGTCTTTATACATTCTCGTACCCAACCCCACCTCTTTCAATTGAGAAGTACAGGTGATCGCTCTCGCCTTGTCCCGCGCTCTGTTCAGCGCCGGGAGCAGCATGGCCGCCAGGATGGCTATGATTGCTATCACAACGAGGAGTTCTATGAGTGTAAAAGTATTTACTGAAAATAACTCACAACTTTTCTTCTTTAATGAATTTTTCATGGACCGGTCTCCTTCCTGTTCTTTTGATTTTATCTGTTAAGGTGAATGATTATAGCAGTTATTTTTATATGACACCGTTCTCCTTATATTGCTATTTTTAAAATGGTTAACTGATTTATTCCTATTCAGCAGTATCGATGATTTGGATCGCACTGTATTTTTATCGACGTTGAATCCTGAGGATCAGCGGGGCAACACTATCAAGTCGTGTTTCCAGAATCAGTTCGTCTTCGGATATGTCGTGCCACGTCAATGGCTGCCATAGCCCATTGGAACTAAACTTTTCTATCCGTGTTATCGGTTTACCATTAATACGAATTTTCAAATCATCAAGGGAATCCAGATTCAGATTGAACAATGCCAAAAGTTCCCCCCCGCCGGCACCGCAGTCTATTTTTCCATGCATGGCGTAAATGTCAATATCCGATACAAGCACAACAGGAAGTGAATCCCTGTTTAACCAGCCCAGGACATTTACAAGTTGCCGGCGACGATTTTCGTCCATAAACGGAGTATCGCCAATGGCTGCCGCGTATACGGCAACCCGTCCACCAAGACTGTTTTCGAAAAGTGTCATTCCGGCTCCCGCCTCAAATTCTTCAGGGCTTTGGTAAAAAGGCTGCCAATACAACGTGGAAAGAATCTGCGTCAGGGGTGAGTTCGGCACAAGCCGTACTGCCGTACCATTTGCCAGGGCCGCGATGGCTATGCATTTTCCAGATGCCAGCCCGTTCATTGCATTATCGTTCATCCGTTCGAATGAGCACTTCCAGTCATTCGGCAGATTGGCCTCGACTCCGATCAAAGAATTCATTCCGCGTCTGCAAAGGTTAAGGGCAGCCTGTCCATCAAACAAAACGCCGCGTGTTAGAAATGTCCTGATCTCATCATCGCTGAAAAGATCACATTCCGGGCCGGTCAACATCGTAATCTGTGCAGTCATATTATATCCGACGATTGCGGGTATACCCATCCTGCCCAGGACGGTGCAAGTCCAATTCATATTCCGAATCGGATTAACGGCATTTGGAATATCCGCGATATCGGCCGGCAGCGGAGTGACTGGTCCGTCCCACGTGACATGCGGCACGATGCGCCGCAGTTCACGGTAAAGCCCACGATTTTCGCTGAGAATCTTACGGTAAGCAATTCCACTTTCCGGCTGATATTCATTTGTCCGGCTGATCCATAGCTTGAGTCCGGTACAGCCGTGGAGGAGAGAAAAGATAATCTGTGTATTAAGGGCTTTGGAGGAGGTATAGTAACGATTTTGCGGATAAGTGTCTGATTCGGCGAGAATTTCCGGGATATCTTTCATGATCGCCATCTGGGCGGAAGTCCAATAGACTTTGCTGAGCAAGCTTTTGGGGTCGCTGTTCCAATACCAGGCGGTGTTGACACGCACAAAAGGCTGATTGTTCCCTGCCAGAACCGCCGCAATTTTGTGAGCAAAATGTAATTCCATTCCGCCGGCGTCGCAAATGCAGAACCCGCATGGTATTTGGGGGTCGGTATTGTCGATCCCTTTCCGGATTTCCCCGGCAAGGGCAAGAAGGCTTTCAAGCCGAAAATCATCCCAGCGTTTTCTTAGAAGCCTATCGGAATGAAGTGCCTTAAGCAATTCTTCCCGGGTTAACTCATGGCCGGTCATTTGAGCGAATGCCTCCAGGTGGTATTTGCAATAACATCCCGGGGCTCCGTAGTTGGCTAAGCGAAAATCATCATCAACAAGCATGAAATCCGGTCTGGCTGAGGCCGCAATTTCGATTGAATCATGAACATATTCCTTAAAGCCGGGAGCAAGCGGACATATCGAGGAGGTCGTCATTCCTTTGGCATTGACACTTCTAGCAAAACCGGATTCGCTTGCCATGCCATGACCCATTGTACTCTGGACCAGAATCCCGATATTCAAGCCTGAATTATTCAAGGCTTCACGCATTGTCAGAAAAATTTTCCGCAAACGTTTCGCTTTGGCGGGGCTTGCGATTTTTTCTTCGGGCATGAACGGTAGGATAAACGCAATGTCAGTTATACCGGATTCCTGTTGAAGTTTAAGAGCATCGGCGGCAATTTCCGCCTTATGCCCTTCCAGCATCGGCACGATATTAATAATTCTCAAGTGCGGTTCTGTGCTCATACTTATTCTCAAATTATTTTCTGCTCTGATAGCGATTTTGATCTTTGTCTGGTTTCAGACTTTTTGGGTATTCCATTACATCGCTGGCTTTGTTCTAAAATGGTTGAACATAATTTGTTGATATACCAAAACGGACAAAACCACATCCATACCCGAAATCGTTTATATATTGCTGAATCTTGATATACTTTGTCATTACTTTATTCATTTTTCTTAGTTAAGGTATTTGCATATGATTGATTATAGCACTAAAATAATATATTATCTTGGATTTTTTAGCCAAAAAACAGCACTATTCAGCCAAAGTGGAGAATTACATGTATACGATTCCTAAATCATTATACATTCCCGAATACCAATTGCCGTTATTTATAACGTTTATACCGGCAGGTTATCAGGAGGAGAATCAGTTTCATAATCATGAATTCTCTGAAATCGCTATTGTCGCAGAGGGCGAAGCCATTCATAACGCCGGCGGCAAAACCGAAAAACTCAGCGCCGGCGATGTGATAATAATGCATTTGAAAAACATTCATGCATTCAGCTCAATGGTGAATTTCTCGCATATCAATATCATATATGATGCGCAAAAGATGCCGATTCCAATTCTTGACGGTTATGATTTCCCTTTGTTTGATGTCATTTTCCCCCGCAACCCGGCAATCATGAAACCAAACGCGGCACCCGTTTCCAAACTTGATAAGAAGAATTTGCAGCGCCTTATCAGGCTAATCAAAGAGTTGAGTGCTGAACTTCAAAATATCAGGCCGGGACGTCAATTTTTTTGCATGGGCTTACTTATCGAAATTATAACACATATTGCCCGAAGCGAAATAAAGCCGACGAATCAGCATAAAAAATTATTTCTAGTTGGCGACGCAATCAGTTATATAAATGAACATTATAAGGAAAATATAACGCTTTCGGATATAGCCCGAAAAGCCAGGATGTCCAGTCGCAGTCTGTCCAGACATTTTAAAAATGCTTCAGGAATGAGTCCCATTCAATATATCATTCACACCAGACTTAACCATGCCGCCGAATTATTGGTGAAGACAAATGACAATATCGAATTGATCTCATCGGAATGCGGCTTTAAGGAGAACAACTATTTTATAAGGGCCTTTAAGAAGCGCTTCAAGCAAAGCCCTTACAAATTTCGTTTGTCTCATAAAGAATAATAGGTCAATTGAAGAAGTAAATGCACATTTGCAATAAATGTACATTCGGTTCAGAAAGCTGTGCGTTTAGTATTACAAACGACTTTTTTAGCTGTTTTTTGGGGTTCTTCTCCGGTTTGAGGCAAATTGGGGCTCAAACCGGAGAAGAACCAATCATTTCATCCTATATTATACTTCGTGCATAAAGTTGTATTTTCTGTGGGGATATTTTATTTCCGCATGACGCGGCGCAGAATAACGCAAGACTTTCATAATACAAAATCTCCTGATTTGAATAGTAAAATCACACCTGTCCTAACAATTTTCCAAACGGCGTAATCTTCTGATTGCGCCGCCTCATTTTCATCTATTTCACTCAATTTTTCAAAAGTAGCCCCCCTGCTGAAAATCTGCTGTCCTAAAAAACGAATTCCGGTTGAAAATTCTCCGGCCCCGGCGGTTTGGTGAACGGTTGATCGAGCCATTGTCGCAAGTCCCGGTAAACAAAGAGATTCCACTTCAAAAACGTCACCAGGGTTGAGAAGTGCCATTCGG
>CALABZ010000156.1 GCA_937888615.1 uncultured Lentisphaeria bacterium
GATGTGCTCAAACTGTTCGTTTCTGTCCGGAGAACTTCCGCCCTCATGTGACTTCTTGCTCGACTGTAGGGTATATCCCATCTCTTCGAGCAACTTGCCGACGGAAACATATGATATGGAAAATCCTGCGGTAGCGAGTTCTTCTGACAATTTTCTCAAACTCTTACTTGTCCAACGCAACGGACTTTCCGGATTCCCATTTACATACGGCTCGATCAATTTATTGAGCATTTCCATAATTTCCGGTGTTTTTTCCTTGATGCCTTTTCTGCCACCTCCGTCTTTACGTTGTCGAGTCAATTCCAATTCTTGTTCTTCTCCGGAGTCAAGCAATTTGACTCCACGCAAAATCGTTGACCGGGAAATCCCGGATTGCTGCGCTACAAGCTTTATTCCACCATGCCCCAAAGTTTTGGCCATTACGGCGGCTGTTGTCCGCTTAAAACGCTCCGGTAATAACCCATTTAAACCGGTAAAAAATGATGCGATGGTTTCTGATTCCATATATTACCTCCAAGTTATTGAGGCAATATAGCATAACTTTAGAAACGTTCCAGTTATTATTTAACAATTACTATGGGATGATAGTGATAAAAAATATCAACATTTATCGGTATTAGTGTAGTGTCTCTTAAATGGAATTAATCAAAAGGTGTGCTATATTATCTCCCAAAAAATAACCGAAAGGGATAATGAAATGCTCCGATATACGATTAGGCTTGATGGCGAAGCCAAAGAAAGTCTGGAAATGTTATTGAGAATCCATACCACAGAAAAACGTCTTGCCGAGCGAGCCAGAATTATTCTGCTTGCCGCCGGAGGTGACAGCGTTGCTGAAATTGCGGAAAAACTTGATTGTTCGAAGCGACGAGTCTGCGGCTGGAAAAAGCGTTATATTGAAGAAGGCATAGCCGGCTTAGAGGAAAAACAACGTTCCGGTCGTCCGGCATCAATTGCTCCGGAAATTGTTGAAAAAGTAATTACCGGTGCCGTTAAACGTGACCGGGGTACCTCCTGTCGAAAAATGGCGAAAGAGGCAGGTATATCATCGGCTACGGTGCAGCGTATTTGGTCGAGGAATGCCATTAAGCCACATGTGACGCGAACATTCAAGTTGTCTAAGGATGCTCATTTTGAAAAGAAATTCTGGGATGTCATCGGGCTTTATCTTGACCCGCCGGAACGAGCCATTGTCCTTTGTTGCGATGAAAAAAGCCAAATTCAGGCATTGGAACGAACGCAGCCAGGACTACCGCTCGGAGTTGGTCATATTCGTACCCAAACTCATGATTATTACCGACATGGCACGACAACACTTTTTGCCGCGCTAAATTATCTCGACGGAAAGATCATTTCAAGAACAGAACATCGGCATCGCCATATTGAATGGTTGCGTTTTCTGCGTCAGATTGAAAAGGAAACCTCACGGAAACTGGATATTCATGTTGTTCTCGACAACTATGGGTCACATAAACATCCAAAGGTAATGGCATGGTTGGAAAAACATCCGCGGTTTCATTTACATTTTACGCCGACTTCCGCCTCATGGATGAACTTGGTTGAACGTTTTTTCCGTGATGTTCATATGGAAGTCGTCAAGAATGGCAGTTTTGCCCAGCTGAAAGAACTCAATGACGCGCTGCAAAATTTTATGGATGAGAGAAATGCCGCTCCGGTTCGCTACGTATGGAAGGCTGACGGCCATAAAATACTGGAAAAAATCAAGCGGGCGAAGCAAGCAATGGAACAAGGTAAATGATATTATTTAAGAGACACTACATTAGGTTATCTCTTGATGTCCTTGATAGGCGCACTCTTTTATTGAATTTATACAATGGTTTTTCCATTATCGGCCGTAAAGATATGGGCCTTTCCCAAATCCAGCGACAAGGTTACTTCCGTCCCGACTTCGATAGATTTATGAGGATCGGTTTTGGCGGTGAAAGTTTCGTTCCCGGTATTCAGATAGACGAAAGTTTCCGAGCCCATCGGTTCGACCACTTCCACTTTGGCGGTGATTCGCGGTGTTCCAGGCGTGCTTTGGGCTTGCTCCGAATCAATATCTTCCGGACGTATGCCGAATACCATTTTCTGTCCGGCATACGGCAATAATTTTTCCCGGTATTCAGGAGTATGGATCGGCAATGCAAAAGTTTTACCGGCAAAAGTCAGGCAAGCGCCATTAAGTTTGAGTTCGCCACCGAAGAAATTCATAGGCGGTGTCCCGATAAAGCCCGCCACAAACATATTTGCCGGATTATCATAGATGTTCAGCGGGGTATCCACCTGCTGAACGACTCCGTCTTTCATCACGCAAATGCGATTTCCCATCGTCATCGCTTCGACCTGGTCGTGGGTCACATAGATCATCGTAGTGCCCAGTCGCGAATGCAGTTTACTGATTTCGGCGCGCATCTGCACCCGCATCTTGGCGTCCAGATTAGACAGCGGTTCATCGAACAGGAATACGTCCGGCTTGCGGACAATGGCGCGCCCCACCGCAACTCGCTGACGCTGTCCACCGGACAAGGCTTTGGGCCGGCGCTGGAGGTATTCGGTCAGACCGAGCATGGCGGCGGCTTCGTTTACCCGACGCCTGATCTCCGTTTTTTTGAATTTGCGCAGTTTCAGTCCGAAAGCCATGTTCTCGTAAACGGTCATATGCGGATACAGCGCGTAGTTCTGAAACACCATCGCAATATCGCGATCTTTCGGCGGAACATCATTGACGATTCGTTCCCCGATTTTAACCGTGCCTTCCGAAACTTCTTCCAGTCCGGCTATCATCCGCAGCGTCGTCGATTTGCCGCAGCCGGACGGTCCGACCAGCACCATGAATTCCCGGTCTTCGATCTTCAGATTGACATCATCAACTACTTTGGCGTTGCCGCCATAAATCTTACACACATTCTCCAATTTCACTTCTGCCATTTGTCGATCCTTTTATTATTCAAGTATTTTTATCTGCCGTCGGGATGTTGGTCATAAATATCATCGATATTCAGTCTTAATATTCCATCTTTACGCCGAAACGAAATCCCGGCTTTTTGGGCTCTGCCAAATAAGTATATGCTTACTTCATGCTCGGGATGATGATCCCGCGCAAGATGATTTTCTGGCAGGATATAAAAAGCAGGAAGGTCGGGATCGACGCGACGACAAATCCCGCGCTGACGATCCACGGCGACTCCCGCCACCATATCGACGCCTGGTATAGCCATACCGCAATCGTCCACATTTTTTTGTCCTGACATATAATCAATGCCCACTCCCAGCCATTATAAGCCGCGATAAACGCGTTCAGGCAGTTGATCGCCAGAATCGGTTTGACCAGCGGCATCGCCACGATCCGGAATATCTGCATTTCGCTGGCTCCGTCGATTGTCGCCGCCTCGAACAATTCCATCGGCAGACTGTCGAAAAAGCCTTTCAGAATAAAGATCGCCATACCGTTCGCGGCTCCCGGCAGTACCAGCGCCCAGAAGGTGTTCAGCAAATGCAGATCACGCATCAGCAGATAAGCCGGAATGGCGCTGACCATGGCCGGGAACGCCATCGTCGCCAGCAGAAAGACCAGGACTTTATCCTTGCCGCGCAGATTGAACCGGGACAAAGCATAGGCCGCCAGCGGATTTACCGTCAGGGTCAAGGCAATTGTTATGGTCACCAGCAGCAAAGTAACGAAAATGGCTCGTCCATTGAACAGCAGATAATCCATTATTGTGCTGTAATTTTCAAACAGAGGCCGGAACGCCAGATTATATTCGTTTTGTTTGAAAGTAACCGTATAGGCATCCATGAACGGCGGGAACGCCGTTTCGATGTTATTGAGCTCCCAACCGTATTGCTTGTTGACGTTGGCAAGTGAGCCATATTTTTTCAGCAGGAATTTCTGATAGGCGATTTCCGAGGAGTCGAATATCCGCGCCTTGACCGGCAGCGATTTCATGAAATTCTTTACCAGGTCGCGACGGTTGGCCAAACCGGTCTCGTTCTTATCGTTTCTTATCGCGGCGAGAGTGAGTTGATCCCAGGATTTGAGATTTGTCCCGAGCAGCTTATTGGTTGCGTTCAGATGTTTCAGCGTTCCACTGACAAACTGCCGGAAATTCAGATCCAGGTCAGGAGTTTCAACAAAGCGCTGCAGCCGCAACGGAAAACGTTCCTGCTGAAATTTTTCCCATAATTCCCTGATCTGAGGCTTAAAGGATGCCGGAACCGGAAACGGCGTCCGATAGAGATTTTCATATGCCGTTCCCGCCAGTTTATTATATAATTCCACGTCGAACTTATTTCCGGCCGGGAGTTGCAAAAACTGCGAAACCTCTTCACTCTGGAGAAAATCATACCAGTTGTAACGCAGGGCATAAGGTATTGATGGAGAGGCGGGGACCGTTTTCTGCCTGAATTCAAACCAGAGTTTCCGCAGTTCCGCGGCGCTATCCGTTCTGACTGGAAAAACTTCGCTGTTTTTTTCATACGAATAATTGTGCTCTTTCAGGCAAGTCAACCATTTATCCTGAATTCCCGGGGTAAACAGCATTGCGTCGGCCATACGTTTAAAGACCAGATAGGCCTGATATTTCGGATCGTCTTCCGGCGGGAACCAGCCTTGGAACCCCATCGGATACTTCATTTCCGTATCGAAATTGATGTTGTAGAAACTCTCGAACGGAAGTCCCCATTCATCGCCCAGCAGTTTCAGCGCCTGATGGCGCAACTCGCTGTCCGATAGTCCGGAAGCTTGTTCAGTATGCAGTTCCGTGTACCGGTTTTGATAAAAATCCATCAGGAAATTGACGCTTTTCTGGGGGGACGCATAGACGATTTTATCCGACATCGGATATGCCCGGCAGAATTCCGTGTAATCAGCCGCCCGAAGCGCTATCTGCTTACGACTGTTTTTATATTTGTTCAAGTACGGTCCGGCAAAGTCGTCCACACCTTTGACGTCACGACCGATCCCAGACCAGTTGTTCCAGTAGTCAGGCATATTCGGGGCGGCCGCGTGCATCTGTTTCTGCCAGTCACGATATTTATTAAAATAAGGGACCATGCACTTGACAAAACGGTCCTTGTCGTTCCAGAAAAAACGCGGCAGCGGCCGGAAGCGTTGATAATCAAAGTCGTTGGACACGCTTCCGGTCAGGGTGATCAGGAATGGAACCACCATGGTCGCGCCAAAGATGATAAGAAATCCGTAGACCAGAAAAATAAACGTTCTGGCCTGGATTGTTTTCCTTCCGACTATCGGTAATAATGCCATATGTAAAACTCCTTATTATGCCGGAATCAACCAGATGCCATGGACATCGGAAAAAGAACCGTTAGGTACATCCGTTACTTTTAGAACGATCTGATTTTCTCCCGCCGCAAGACTTAATTTGCCGATGTACCTGCGTTCCGGCTTACTGTAATGATCCGTAAGCCAACTTCTTCCGGTCAAGGATGATATTCCGCTTGACAGTTCAAACCCCGCATCACTCTGGGTTTTAATTGAACCAAGGCTCATATAAACGTCATACTCTCCTTCTTCAGGAACATCAACCTGCCAGGAAACCTTTTCATCTTTAGCATGGAAATTACCAAGCGAAACTTTTCCTTCAGTAAAATAATTCACCCAGACCGTTTTGATTCCCCGGACGCTGGTACCAAAAGAAATCTCCGCTTTTTCCGGAGCCAGGAACGCCGACTGTCCCGGTAATAATTCAATTTTTTTCGTTATTGCCGGCGGCAAAGCTTCCGGTTTCTCTTTAAAGCCAAGTTTTATAAACCACGGACCTTGTGAAGCCGGCGCAACCGCCGGCAAACCACCAAGGACCATCCCTATGTCATCCGTGCGGATGGTGAGTTTTGTTCCATCCTCCAGTTCTGCTGAAACAGGAGTTCCTTTGGCGGGAATCAGGATTTCATCGGATTTCGGCCACTCCCACAAGTGAATATAGAGTGCTTTCGTTTCATTTGACAAGGAAGAAACGCCAATAGACGCCTTTTGATCAAGATTGGAATGAGGTTCAATTTTACATGAAGACGCGCTCAAGCCTTCCTCGTGCCGACGAATCCATTCACCCAACGCCGCCGCCCGGTCAACGCATTCATGACGGATCTTTCCATCCGGGGCCGGTTCGACGTTAAGTAAATAATTATATCCCATGGAAGCACACTTGCTCACTCTTCTGGACAGTTCCTCAGATGACCAGAACGTATCATCGCTACAATACCCCCATGACGTAACTCCCATGGAATCGCAACACTCAACCACCAGATTCCGGTCAGGGGCAACCTCCGGCACATGCCTTTCAGGGGTAACGAAATCACCCAATAAATAAGGTATGGTTTTATGAGAATAACCGCGATCATTCACCAGACAATCAGGCTGTAAACTTTTGATTTTTTTAATGATTTTTTCGAAACGTTCAAAAGGAACGTCATAGGGGCATTCATGATCAAACCAAACCAGAGCCACCGGCCCATATGAAGTCAGCAACTCCTCAAGCTGACCTTCAATGAAATCGATATAGGCCATTCCCTGACGGTTCCAGATGTCGTTCCCGTCATTCAACCAGGTTTCAAGGTTGAAATAAAAAGCGAACTTGACGCCTTTCCTCGCCGCCGCCGCCGCCAGTTCCGCGATCAGGTCGCGGCCGCATGGCGTGTTGGTCGATTTCAAGTCCGTCAACTTACTGTCCCAAAGACAAAATCCCTCCGCATGCTTTGCGGTCGGGACAATGTACTTCGCCCCCATGGACACCGCACAGTCGACCCAGTCATCAGCGTTGAAGTTCTCCGCTTTAAACTGATTCATCAATTTCCGATATTCATCTTTTCCGTGTTCACTCCTGACCGCGTTTTCATTTCCTCCGAGCAGGCTGTAAAGCCCGAAATGGTAAAACATGCCATACCTGGCGCGTTTAAACCAGTCAATACTGTTTTTCATAATAAATTATCCTTGTTTTTACGCTTAGTTTTGTCAAAAATTCTATAACTACATTGTATTTAAATTATTGATTTCAAAAATAATAACGGTCTATGTCCGTTTTTCCTTTGCGGGAGTTCCGAAAAATCAGAGTTATCTGAGCCTTTAGTCCAAAGCTCGTCGAAACCGGAGCGGATACGGTGGATAACTCAAGGCATTCGAGAATGGCTCCACCACCGGTGAACCGTTCCGGCCTCCCGCTCAACGTTGAAAAATCAACTGCGTGATTTTTCAACATCGCTTCCGGCCGGGCGGATATGTTTTTCTGCGCCTGACGGCTTAGTTTTGTTTCGCCTTGCAGGCGACCAGCGCTGTCCGGGCGCTGGACCGCGTCCGGGCAGCGCCCGGTGGCGAATGAGTTTTTATTTTTCATATTACTTTTGACACTACCTTTACGCTTAACTCTTAATTTTCTTGTGTTCGTCTGTATTCGACTTTATTCAGGAACTGGATCTGGACGTAGGTCAGCCCGATCAACAGCGAACCGAGAACCCAGGCCATGCTTGTAGCCATGCTGAAACGCAGATTGTTATAGGCTTCGATCCAGATCTTCAAGCCGACCACGGTGGTTGCCTCGCCGGGACCGCCAAAGGTCAGCAGGAAGATATTTCCCATATTCTGGAACGTCCCGATAAAGGTTCCGACAAAGTTGATAATGATCAATGGCAGCAGACTTGGAATCGTAATCCGCCAGAGCTTATTCCAAATTCCTGCTCCGTCCAGGTCGGCCGCTTCATAAAGGTCGGTCGGAATCGAATACAATGCCGCCAGATAGATCAGACTGGCCATGCCCATGCTGGCCCAAACCGTCGGAATGACACAGCAGACCATCGCCAGGGACGGGTCTTCCAGCCAGGTCTGGTTTTCGATATGGACAAAAGGTATGTAATTTAATATCGCGATCAGCTGATTGAAAAAACCGGCCGAGGTCGGATTGTACATCAGCTTCCACATTAATGCGATAACAATGCCGCTGGTCATCTGCGGCAGGAAGAAGAGCGTGCGGAAAAATATCTTGAAACGCGGCACCTCGGTCAGCAATATCGCCAGAATGATCGGAGCAGTGAACGCCAGCACCATATTCAAAAAGACAAAGTACACGGTTCGCAGCATACTCATCCAGAAACTTTTATCCATTGCCAGTGTGATAAAGTTGTCCAATCCGACGAATTTGGCGTCGCCGGTCACTTTGTAATCCTGGAATGCCATCACCATACCGCGTATCAGCGGATAATATTGCCAAAGCATTATAATCAGAATAGCAGGAAAAACCAGTGCCACAGGCAGCCAGAAATTGTAAACGCCACCGCTGCCGGTCTTGTTTTTCTTGGAATATGAACGAATAATCCGATAGACAAGGAACACTATAATCAACAGGATTACAACCATGATTGCCAGCGCGGTCGGACGCCATTTATTCAGTTCTTCCTTCGGGGTTTCGAACATCAAGCCGCTGTTGGCTTTATGTTCAACCTCCTTCAACGCATGAACACAGTCAAAACTTTCTCCATTCGCGCCAAGCATAATACTCAAACATTCCCGACTTATCGCTACATCGATAAGGAACCAGTAACCGGTCCATGGCTCGGTATATTGTTTGATCATCCCGGTCTCGATTTCACGGAAGTTGCGCCGCAGATCGAGCGGAATGTCCCGGATATATTCTTCATACCCCATGCGCTTGAGTTCGACCGGAGCAACGAATCTGCTCAACCCTTCCAGCACACGGGAGGTAATCTGGTTGTCTATGATTTTTTTGTCGCAAGCGGCGGTCAGGGCTTTCCAGACGGCGTCACGATCAACCTGGGAACGCTCGCCTACTCCGGTATACATGATACCGTAGTGATTTTGAATCTGAACGACCTGACTGCCCTCAGTCGGGGATTTTGCCGGAAATGGAAACCAACTCAAGAGCGAAGGGTCTATATTGGCGTTGGCCCCGACCTTTTTCAAGTCATCAACCATGGTAACAACCATTGCCACTTCACCCCTGGCAAGCAGTTCCATTGCACTGTTTCCGGGCTGATTGCTGTAACTCCGGGCCACGCCTTTGATAATCATATCATCCTTAAACTCGATACGTTTTCCGTCAACCGTGACATAGCCATTCTCAATATCTTTTTCCGTCAGGCTGACGGGAGCATTGGTCGTCGGATCAATGAACCATTTCCCCCAGCGCAGTTTGTATAGAAAACGCAATGCGTCAAGTCCTTTGGGATCGGCAAAGTTGGTACGCCATTCCGAAGGCTGCGCTGAAAGATCCTCTCCGTCCGAGGTCTTGAATTCCGTCGCGTCAACCGCAAACTCATATTTTTTTCCGTTAACCGGACTGGTCTTGATCTGGATGATCGGCTGACCTCCAGCCGACTGAATCCAGGGCAGGAAAAGATATCCATTAGAGGGCAGGCAAATTCCTTTCTGACCCGTCTGAATGATCGCACCCGGAATATTCTTATCCGGATCGCTGAGTTTGCGGCACCAGTAATAGAACTCATCCCAGGTACGCGGCGGTTTATTTGGGGTAAGGCCAGCGGCCTTAACCATATCGGTACGGAACAGAATGGCAACCATCGACTTGGTCGGCAACGGAATACCGTAAACTTTGCCGTCGACAGTCGCTACTTTACGCCATAAAGGAGGGATACTTTTCCACCCGGACCATTTGGCTTCGCTGTCATCGATCATACCGTTGCCGTTGACGTCATCACCGATCCATTCATTGAGCGGATAGAGAAATTGCTGCTTGATATCATTACGGATAATGTGAAACCACGACTGACCGAAATCCGGGGCGTTTTTACCGGCGATCGCCATCATCAACGACGCCATGCCGCCGCCTGGAATCATAATTCCGCCCCACTGCTGCACCTCAATCGACGGATTACGCCGCATAAAACCGATCATTTCCCGAGTATAAGGATCTTCCGGGTTATTCGGATTAAAAAAGTTTTCAGT
>CALABZ010000157.1 GCA_937888615.1 uncultured Lentisphaeria bacterium
ATTGATTTGAAGCCCCATACCTTTCACCTGCATTTCGACGCATGAGATTATGGACATCAGAGGTTCATTTGCTTCAGATTTTGAGCGGACGGCAACTGCTGCGCTGGACCCATTGCGAGGTAATACGGACAGCGATGTGAACCGGATAGTTCCGGTACCATGCGTTCGTGCAGGCAAGATGTCCCAGAACTTCCCCCACTTCCTGCAGCGGAACGACCATACCGGTAAGATTGTAAGAGCGATATATCGGATTATCGTCGAATGACACAACCTCATAATCACGCCCGGCACAAAGATGATGCCTCTGCTCCATTCCGTCGATAAATTGCGCGGCATAGAAGTTGTTGAGGGAGATAAAGATCGTATCGGGTTTCAATAGATCCCGGCACCGGTCGATATCTTCGGCGGTTACCGACAAAACCCGGAGCGAAACCGGTGAATCGTCCTTAGACGCAAAACCAAGCTGGAGTCCTTCCAGACGCCGCTGATGCCACAAGTCCGGGCTTTTCTTGTTGCCCAGGATAACAAAATTGGTGAAATTATTTTTCTGCAAGATCTGGGCCATAAGGATACCGTCGGCATAACAGTCGAGGATGATACTGGAGACAAAATCAAGGCGGCTCATGTTGTTGCCGCGGTTCAACACATAAACCGGCGTCGGAATTCCCAGCAGCAGTTCACTGTTGTCATTGAGGAAAAAACTGTCTTCGGAATCCGGAAATATGAGCAACGCCGCCGCTTCGTTATGGGATGCTTGACTGATGATCCGGCTGAATTTCTGGCGGTCGCTCCCGGTTGGGATGTGCTTGTAACAAACCTCGTATCCGGCTTCGCCCACCACCTTTTCCAAGGCATCGAACGACTCTTTGCTCCAATGGGTGTTATGGGGGGTGCTTGAGTAAAGAACATAAATCTGGCGACTTAAAGCATTCTGTAGCCGAACCAGTTTCTCCCGGTCCGGCAGGGGCGAAATAATACGGGTTCCAGCCCGCTTATGGCTGATAAGGATGTGATTCCCCTTAAGTTTGGCCAGGGCACGCCCCGCATTCATCCGGGTGGTGTCAAAATTTGCAGCCAAAGCCACTTCTGAAGGAATCACATCTCCAGCCCGGAGCCTTCCCTCCAATATTTCTGATAAGATGTAACGATAAATAGTCCTGATTTTCTGATTCATAAAGATAATTTAATCTGAAATGATACAAATTCAAGACCATGACTTTATTTTTTCAAGGCAAGTACGATCCGCCCGTTCTTCTCCGTAGAGTTTATTTTTATGGTACCGCCGCGAATTTCGCGATCCACCGGGAAGGTCCCGGGCGAGCACTCAAGGATTTCGATCCGGCTACCGTCCGTTACCCCGGGAAGCCGGACCGTATCCCCGGAAACCGGTTGCCGGTAATCCAGAAACAGCCACGATTCGTTCCCGGCGTCGACCAGATACGCGGAAAACGCATTGGCACTCAACTTTCCCGGTACGAAATAATACCGGTAAACCTGGAAGGCCAACTCGAATCCGGCGGGAATATTTCTTCCCCGCTTCTGGTCAAGAGCAACCGGATAGCTCTTTTTACTGGTCCATATCCACATGGCTGTCGCCGTATTGGCACTCCGCACGGCCTGTTCCCTCGGTGAATATCCCATCGCGAAACCGAGCTCCGGCCTGTCGTCGGAACCGGTTAATTGAATAAAGCGGTCAGGCTTGTCATCGGGATCGGCAAGATTCTTATTTGCCTCCGAGAAAAATATCCCGCCAGAAGGGATCGTACCTTCGATGACCTGTCCGGAGGCAAAATCGTAAGCCGTCCCTCCCTGTTCGAATGGAAGTGTTTTCGGGATCAGGTACAGCAGCTTTCGGCCTTTCCCCGGGGCAAGCATCTGCGACTGAATACCAGCGATCTGGTCCACAACGGTATCGCGCAGAAACTTCACCTTCTGCGCCTGCGTACAGCCCGCCGCCGAATGGAAACGGTAGTGGTTTTCCACCACCGCATACGGTTTCCGGTCATCAGAACGGCCGATCAGGTTATCCAGCCAGGTATCCGGCGCGATAATCTCGTAAGACTCGATAATTTCCAGGCAATCTCCCTGTCGAGCCTGCGTTCCGGGAAGCAAAGGCTTTCCGTCAAGCAGAAATTCCTGCCGGATAATACGCACACCGGGATACAATTGGGCTCCGGTGAATTTGACAACATCGTATTCCTTGCCGGTTTCAGCCGCGGTTAATTTTTTTGGAAGCGTGCGATCGAATTTCCAGATGCTGCCGCGTCCCAGGTTTTCCGAAACGAACTGTACACGGTCCGGCGAAAGAATTTTCACCGGATAATAATTCCGCCCGTTCTCACCGCGAAGCGCCTTACCGATATCCGCCGCCGTCAATCCATGACCGGAAATGTCCGCGTCCAAGGCCACAAAAGCGCCGTGATTGCCGCCGATATAGGTGTAATTCGCCTTCAGGGGGGCGGCCTCATCGACGCAATAATGGACTACATTCCCCGCATTCATATTTGCCGCATTCAGGGGGACCGAAGAAGACACCAGTCGAACGGTGCTGAAGTCAAGCTGCCCGTTAATTCCCCGGACCAGCTTTACCGACAGATCCATGCCGTCGGAAAAAAGATTGCGGAGAATACAGTTTTTTTCATCCGGCCTCAGAACAGACAGCGAATGAACCGCCGTCTGCTTCGAAGCCGGAGAAGTTGTGACGGGCGCGGCGGCAGGCGACTGCAGAGGTTTGTCCGTCGCAAAGTCAAGGCCATAAAGCCGGGGTTTGGACTTCAGAGCCCAGGCTTCGGATATCCCGCCGAAAAAGGGATATTTGACATCAAGGCGGCCCAGAAAATCCCGGATCAGGTCATCTTCACTTAATTTGCCGGGAAAGAACGCAATCCGCGTTTGCCCATCTTTCTCTTCGAAAACAACCGTATCGCGCCAGGCGGCTCCAGGAAAGAATGCCTTCCGGGCGCTTTCGCCAAGTATAAACAAAACCGGAGTCTTCACGGCTTCCGGTGAATCCGGCGGCAATACCGGCAGACGGTACCGGGTCTGCCAGAGATTGTCCATACCCCACAGTCTCACGACCGGCTGCGCCAGTCGGGAGAAATAATATTCGAAATAAACCCTCAACTGATCTGCGGCCGGATCCTTGCGGGTATACTCCGTTTTTTCGGCGACAATGGCACAATTCAGCTTGCCGGTATCGGCAAAATCGGTGGAGGCTATCCATTCCCGCACATTTTCCGGCTGATAATGTACGGAAGAAGCGGGCGGAGTATAGCGGACGCGATGCCGCCCGTCCGTCACCTTGCCGGAAGGCCTGAGGATTACCGGTTGCTGGCCGCTCAACGTCAGGTGGACGACGGTTACGCCGGGTGAAACCTCATTCAGTACCTCCGTCCCGTCCCCGGGTGCATAAAGTTGTCCGCCGGCGCCGAACCTTCCCGTAAAAATCTGAAGCTCCACTTGCCGCGGGGTCGAGTCGGGAGAACTGATGGCGACTACAGCCCGGTCCCCTTCTCCGAATCGTGAAATCCAATATTCGGCATTGTCCGCATAGGGATTGTCCATCTTCGCGGCCCCTTTCACGATCGCGTATGGAGCTGCCCGCCAACCGAGCTCCTGAAGTTCTACGAAGAGCGGACGATATTTGACAATATCCTCAAATCCACGTTGGTAAAATATGGCGGGAACCGCCCCGAAACGCAGCGAGGCCAGAATGACGTACCGAACGATTCCCGACAAACCGGCGTGCAGTTCCTCCGGGGAAAGCCGGTCCCAGTCCAGAACCGCATCAATCCGAAATCCTTTCCACCAGTATTGAGGTTTCTGCCCCAGCATCATCCGCCGCGGCGCAATGATATCGGTCCGTTCGAAAGGAGTCATTTCATGAATGGCGGCGTCGGCATAAAACGCAGGCAGATAGGTGTATTGTTCGTTGATGATGGAGGCCGCGCGCCTCCCATCGTTTTTCGGCGGCAGGTTACGGGTATAATTCATATTGTAGGCGAGCGCAACCCCCTCCACGGCAAACACCTTCCCCTGTTCATCAAAGGCTTTTCCCGGCTCGGCAAACACCTGTTCGCCGTAATAGCGGGTATCGCCGATGGCGCAATGCAGGGCGAAACCGGAAATATCCAATTCATCCCAGAGTTTTTTCAGATCCTCCCGGATAGCTTTGCCGAAAGATCCGGAACGTCCCGGCCAAGAGTATTCGGCCCAGCCTTCTTCCGCCCAACCATGCGAACGATATCCGCCCTTGCCGGCGGCGTCGACCCATCTGGAGTCGGAATAATATTTGCGGGCCAGTTCGGAATTGGCGTATTGCTGCATATAATAATAAAAAAGAGCGGTGGTCCGGTCGCCGTTCCATGTTCTGTTGCGATTGTAACGACGCCAATCCTCGATGGTACCGGGGGTATCGCAGGCGGCATGGGCCTTTTCAGTCTTGTAACCGCGTTTTTCGTCCCAGAATTCAGGAGAAGGATAAAAGTCCCCGGCTTTCTGATAAGCGTTGTAATACCATTCCCAGCTCAACCCGAAACGCCGCGCTTCCTCCAATTGTTGCAGACGGTTCGCATCGTTGGAGAAAAAATATCCACCAACCCCATAAATCCTCGGGTCGGCCCCCCTCACCGGACGGAAGGCGGCCGGATAAGCCCGGTAAAGCTCCTCCACCGCTTCGACACAGTACAACGCATCCGGTTTGGCCATGGCGACAAACACCGTATCCAGTGATTCCCCGGGGTTGAGCACAGCGAAATTGTCGAAAATCAAATCAATCCCCTTGGCTGAAATATTCAGTTGCCGCTCGAAACGGCTGCTGACGACCGACGGGGCAAATCCAACCGCCGCCAATTGTCCTTCCGGGGCAAGATAGCCGATCATGGGAAAAATATAACGGGTCGTAGCCGGACGCACCGCCTGTTTGACATTGGAATGATGCTCGAACCCATCGAAGAATATTCCTCCGGGCTGTAATGACGTGTCCATGATGAACCGGAGCCGCAGTTTAAGCAAGGTTCCAGTACGGTTGACGGTCTGCACTGTATATTCGGAAATCGCATTCACCGGCCGGCAAGTTATCCGGACAGCCAGCCGTTCCGACTGAAATGCCATTTGCCGCCCCAAATCGATTTTTGCAAGATTATGAAATTCTTTCCCATCAAATTCGGATATTTCCAACAACGGGGCGGCTGAAAGCAGCAGACCAGAAAAAAGCCCGGCAAAAGTAAATATCAATTTCATTTTTTTCTCTCCTGAAGTTGGACATGCCGGAATTGCAGCCTGGCGGTGGAAAAATAAATACCGAGACTGATGCGGATGAAATGCACCTCACCGCCTTTTTTCCCGGTCGTTTCGGTGGTGAAATCCAGGGTTTCCGTCCGCCAATCGGTGTCGCTGGACCCTTGCATCCATTCTTTTTTGACAAAATGGGGAACCAGCGGATTACCCTCGCTTGAGATCAAGTATTTACGTTGGTCAAATGCCAGCGGCTGCTTGTTTTTATCATACCCGGTAATCCACAGGAGTCCACGTCCCTTCAAATGGCGCAGGGTAACGCTCAGCCGGTAGGGCGTACCGGGCTTGACCCGGACGAGCTGGGCCAGATATCCGGAATAATCGGGTCCGGTGGAATTGACTTCGACAAACTTTTCAGCCGGTTCATAACAAAGTTCGAATACTTCATTGGCCATGGTCAAAAATTCCCAACCGCCTTTGTCTTTTCGAAAATCGGGATTAACGATGGCCACAGTCTCTCCGCAAAGCGAAAGCGAGCAACAGAGCGTCGAAAGTAGAAATGCTTTTCTCATAATAAATCTTCTTGATCCTAATGACATTAAAAAATCGCCGGAATATTCAGAATCCCCGCCAGAAAACCCAATCCTTCAAAAGCGCATACTCACTGGGCCAGGCATACAGTTTCTGATCATCAAGGTGCCCGTCCGCATACAGAATATTCACGCCGCCGGAATGACGCGGGTCCGGATTGCCATAACCGTTGGTATGAGAATTGATCATACTGTACCATCCCTGAATTTTATTCGGCAGTGACGCGTTGTACTGCCGGGCGTCCATCGTCATGAACAACCGGGAGGGATACTTGATCAGGCTGCTTTTGTTGTACTTCTGCGTGCTCGGAGTACCGCCGCCCATTACGAAGTACATCGTCCCGACTCCATACGTATTATAACCGTAGCCGGGAGTACCGATTCCCGCCGCCGAGGGATAAAAATCCTGAGCCAACCCGCCGCCGGACGGCTTCAGCGCCTGACAGGTTAATGTCTTCAGAGTAATATATTTGGCATTGATCAAAGGTCCATTCCAGTATCCCTGCCCCACATCGAAATAATGCGGATAGTAGCCGTCGTATTCATCCATATAAAACGCAAATGCCGTTCCCAGTTGTTTCTGGTTGTTCTGGCAGCCGCTCTGGATGGCTTTTTCGCGGGCCGAATTCAGGGCCGGCAACAGCATGGCGGCCAATATCGCGATGATCGCTATCACAACCAAAAGTTCGATAAGTGTGAATTTATTGTATACCGCGGATTCGGATTCCATCCCGAAAACCGGATGGATTCTCCCCCGTTTATGGTCTGCTGCAAGACACTTTTCCGCATTCGATTCGGTCGATTTATAATTCATTTCCCAATTTCCTTCGGTTTATAAGTTTAATGTTCTGGTCCTTCTATTCAGTTCACGGGTCAGATCGATGATTTTTTCTAAGGCCCTCCGTTACTGTTAATAATATATCGGCAAAATACGATACTGCATCCCTTTTTCATTGTTTAAACCCTGTTTTTTTATAAAAATTTATACCCCTCGGCGGATTTCCCCGCAGTTTGCGCAGTTTCCCGTCGCCCTGCCAGTTCAAACATGCTTTCCGGATTGAAATATCCCAGGTTCAGGCGAAGTCTGGGGATGTAGCCGGCCCGGGCCGGCGGCGAATTCTCGCAGGCGGCAAAATCCTCAATGGCGTTTTCCACCCGGTAGACCGAGAACAGCATAGGGACGTCCTCCGTCAGCGCCGTCCGGGGAATCGAGAACTCTATCCGGGTATCCGCCAGCCTGAAATTCTTCAGCCCAATCTGGTCGAGCTTGACCCCGCCCCGAGAAAACGCTGCAAGCCTGGGACGCCGTATCCCGCTTGCCGGGAACAGGGCGATATGAAAAGTCGCATCGGCACTTTCCCGGTCAATATCCAGGGTGAAACAGTAATCGTCCCCGGATATTTCCTCCATCCGCCAATGAAACGTCCTGGAAAGAACCGTTTCACCGTTCAGGCCGTATTTCGGATGCCGCCGCGCCGGAAACCGGGGATTGCGGACGGCAGCAGGAAAATCCTTGTCCAAAAGTCTCTGCAGACAGGCAATGGAGCGACGGATTTTCCGGGCGTTGTATTTATATCCTTCAGCTTCGGCCTGATAACCCAGGGTTCCATCAACTTTCAGGAGTTCCAGCATCCGGGTCCGTCCGGCCATCTCGCGCCGCACGATCCGTTCCATCTTTTTCAGGTTTCCGGGATCATCGAAAAGGCGGCTGCGTAACAGGTAAAATTCAAGAATATTCGCAGTACTGGCGAATTGGATTCCAACGGCTTCGGCCGCAGCGATTTCGCGCAGGCGTTCCGGTTCGATTTCACTGCTTCCGACTTTTCGGAGGATATCCATCCCTTTCTTCCAGTTACGACAAAGCAGTCGCATTTGCCACAAGGCTTCTTCGATGGTATGGTTTTGCAGGCATTCTCCGATGGCGTCGCCACTCACCGGAAAGTCCAGTTTCCAGACAGGAGTCAACGGACGCAGTCTCATTTTCAAATGCAGCGGCCAAGCCACGCCATCGGCACTCGGACTGTAATATTGAAACATATAGCAAATAGGGAAATGACGATATCCGGCAGAGAAATAACGCCATGCCCGAGCGACCAACGTACTTTTCTCCCTCCACTCCGGCAAGGCCAACTGACGGAGAAATTCTTCTTCACCAAGGCTGAAATCAAATGAATTCAGCAATCCAGCCGCCCGTGTCATTACCCCGGTCTTGGCGCCAAAGAGCCAACTCTGTACGGCAATCGTAACCCCAAGACGCTTCATTGAACGATATTTCCGGTACAGAATGCCGGGAACCGGTACGCCTGACACGGTTTCGGTTTCCAGACTGCCCCCAACCTGAATTTTAGCGCCGATCCGTATGCCGTTGCGACGGGCCGCCTTCGCCATTTTCCGGAAAGAATCGCTCGGCCCCGGATAAGCCAGCCAGTAATCTCCCGCCGGACGGACTCGTCCGCCCTGCCGGGGCGTACCACCCGATTCAAAATTATACAGCAGGATCACTCCTTTCGGCGTATGCGCGGCAATATCGTAAACCCACTGTGCCCGATGTGCGGCCGGAAAAGGCAGGTAAAGCCAACTGATAAACTCCGCTTCCGGCGCGGCCGCCTGCATCCCGTCGTAAATCGCCTGCATGCACTTTCCCAGAATCGCCGCCGGTTTCAATTCGGCACAATTCGGACAAGCCACTGCAACATCGTCGGCTAGTGCAGAAACCGTACTCAGACAGGTAGTGCCGCGTTCCCCCAGTGAAATATTGATCATTCCTCCCAGTCCCGGCACGTCCCGAAAAATGGAATATACCGAGTCATAAATATATTTTCGCCCCTTATCCGTGCTCGGACAGAATGCAAGATGGTGATAATACGATGCCCCCCGGAATTCTGGATGACGCAATAAAACCGGGTCATTCGCCTCAAAATTATATGGCTCTATGCAGAAAATAAAAACTTTTATCCCATAACCGGCGCAACGCGCGACTATTTCCCGGAGTCTGTCAATCCGCTTCATTCTTCCGGGGTCTACCGGATAGAACGATGTTTCCGCCAACTCCTTCCAGGTTATGGTAAGCCAGATGCCATTGACGCCTTCATGAGCAAGCTGGTTCAGATAAGCTTCCGGATAACATTCGGTTTTTTCCAACAGTTCATCGACCGAATTGGGCGGCCGCTTAGTTGGTGACAATACCGAACGGCCGATCCGGTACTGAAGAAAACCGCTGAATTCGAAGGTTCCCGTTTTCAAATAAAGTTCATTAGATTCGAGCATTATCTTCTCCAGCAGATAAACGCCCCTCCTTAACTCATCTGAATCAACTCCCTGGATACGGCATTCATCCTGTCGAACAATAATCCGGCCGGCACCCCTGCCCTTATCGCATCGAACTATTTCCAATATAATCGGATACCCTCCATTTGTTCTGATTGATGACCGCCGGAAAAATGCTTTGAACTGATCCAGCAGAACTTGAAGCTCACTGCGGTCGCTCCGCAATACCACACCGCCGCGCAAATCCGCCATTCCCATAGGTTTGTGAGGAATCGAATCGTACTTGACACGATAACTTGGGAAGTGAAGGTTTTTTCGAAATTCTTGATTCATTATTTTACTTTCCAATAAAGATCATAATAGTTGATCATTAATTATATTATACTCAATCCCCCCGATATGTCAATAGCCTCATCTCAAAAAAAACAAAAATATTCACACAATCCTGTCATGCGCCAATTCGCCGATTACCGGGACATCATCATACATGGGCCATGTCGAGGCCTGCCGACACCTCCCGGAATTGGGCATAAATATCTTCTTTTTACCAAACGCGGAATGGCGATTCGCGGAAAAGATGATATATTATCCCGATACAGGTATAAATTCAGGATCGAGGTACAAGTGATCATCCGAAATATCAACGAAGCGCCGGAGGAATTCGATGTCGTCGTCGTCGGCAGCGGACTGGGCGGCCTTACCGCCGCCAACGTGCTGGCCCGCCAGGGACACCGCGTCCTACTGGCCGAACAGCATTTCCAACTGGGCGGGCTGGCCACCTATTTCCGCCGCGGGCGGCATATTTTCGACGTGGCGCTGCACGGATTTCCCATCGGCATGCAGAAAACCCTTCGCAAATACTGGTCGCGCGACATGGCCGACCATATCGTCCGGGTGAAAAGCATTCGTTTCGACAACCCCCAATTCAGCCTCGAAACCACATTCACCGCCGAGGATTTCACCGAGATACTGGTCCGTGAATTCAAACTCGACCGCGAAGTCGTCAACGCCTTTTACCGCGAACTCGCCGCCATGAACTTTTATGACGCCAACCCGATGCGCAACCGCGAGCTTTTCGACAAATACTTCCCCGGCCGCAACGACGTGGTCCGGCTGTTGATGGAGCCGATCACCTATGCCAACGGGTCCACTCTCGACGAGGAAGCGATCACTTACGGTATCGTCTTTTCGAACTTCATGAGCAAGGGATGTTACACCTTCGCAGGCGGCACCGACCGGATGCTGGCAATGATGGAAGAGGAGCTCACCCGCAACGGCGTCCCCCTCGCCGTCCGCGCCCCGCTGGAGCAAATCCGCATCGACGGCGGTTCCGTCACCGGCGCGGTCATCGGCGGACGCGAAATCAAATGCCGGGCGGTGCTTTCCAACGGCAATCTTCTGTCCACCATCAACCGTTACGCCGGACGCCGCCATTTCTCCGCCGGTTTTCTGGAACAGGTCGACAAGGTGCGTCTGAACACCAGCAGTTGCCAGGTGTATATCGGGCTGAAAGCTGGCGAGAAGATCAATTACGTCGGCGATCTGTTGTTCACTTCGACCGATCCGGCATACGACCCGGAAGCGATCCTGAAGCATTTCGGCGGCAGCCGCACCTATTCGATTTATTACCCGGACATCCGCCCCGGCTCGGACGATTACACAATCGTGGCCTCAATGAACGCGCGGCACCGGGACTGGGACACCTACACGCCGACCGAATACGCCGCCGCCAAACAACGGCTGATCGACGAAACGCTGAACGCGCTCGAAAAATACCTGCCGGGCATCCGTGCCAAAGTCGATTATACCGAGGCGGCCACGCCGCGAACGTTCGAACGCTACACCCTTCACGGCGGGGGAGCATCGTTCGGCACCAAATTCGAGGGACTTGAGGTGAGCATGAAACTGCCGGAACAAATCGGCGGATTGTTTCATGCCGGTTCGGTCGGAATCATCATGTCCGGCTGGCTGGGCGCGGCCAACTACGGCGTGATCGTCGCCAACAACGTGGATAAATACCTGAATTAGTGGAGCGTTTCGCGGACGATCTTGCAGACCGTCGCCACCGCCTCTTCATTCGACGGCATTTTGTCCTGATGCCGCAGGATGTAGTTAAGATTGATGACCTCCACGCCGAAATCGCGCGCAAGCCGCCGCAATTCCTCCGACAACTGTTTCTCCTCCGCTTCCCGTCCCTCCACCGGAAACGGCGTGGACAGATAAATCGTATGGATGCTCCTGTTGGCCCGCAGGAGCTGCAACAGGGCGGCCAGATGCCGCACCTGACTGCGTACCGGAATATTGCCGTTCAGGTCCGCAACGGCGGGAATCACCACCGCCACGTCGGCATTGCTCCCCGGAATCACGTCCGCCAGCGCCGGAAGATCCTGACGCATCCGGTTCAGCGCAATACCGTCATCGCCCCAGGCAAGAAAAGTCAACGCCACCTTTTTTTCTTTCATAACCTGCTCGACCTTATCGCCAAGTCCGCCGGAATCGTCGGCGATCAACAGCATATGCCGGGTCGGCATCAGGCGGTTCCGGATTCTCGCCGGGAGCTCCCAACTGCGCAATTCATTCAACGTGGGACGATGCAGGACCGGAACCACCACCGCCCCGGCTTCATCCCGGAAACGACCGGACTCGTCAAGCGTCAGCGAAGGCAGGGACTCCACCGACACAAAACGGAGTGTCCGGGCGGCAAATGTCAACTGCGGAACTTTCACAGTAAACTGTACGTTGAGGCCATCTTTCAGCTCCGCGCCCTTCAGCAGGACGGGATATTTGTAAATGCCGTCGGCGGCGTAACGGTCCTCCTGAATCCTGCGCCGGGGCGGAATCGTAACCTCCCTGGAATTTTCGGCAAACAAGCTGTTCGGACGATCCGGCGAAACACTGAGGATGCTCCGCGCCTCGGTCGGAAGCCCGGAAGCCAGCTCCACAAACATCTCCAGCTCCTCGTCATCGTAAATAAAGTCCGGCAGATGCAGTTTCAGTTCGATATCGGCATGAAGCCACGGTTTATGATCCCGATTCTGCCGCAGCCAGAAAAACCGGGTGGGCGGATATTGCTCGGTCATGACGCCGAAAAGATCGTCGGAGGCGGTGATCAAGGTGGCGCGTTCGCCGATGAAAGCCGGAACCCCGTTGATCAGCCAGGTGATTTGCGGCGGTTTTTCATCCGGTCGGGGGACCGCCGCCATTTCGCGCCACAGGCGTTTTTCCCTTTTGCCGGTGAAAATATCATACAGGGATATTTCCCGGATCAGCGGGATATCGCCGCGCCCCTTCTCCTGCATGGCGATGACGCGGCAGGGCCAGGCCGGGGCAAAATCGTCTTTGCCGAGAATGGTGAATGATTTCGCACCGGGCTTCTTCCACGACAATGCGACGGAACTGAAGGACGGGCGCTGAAAGCACAGCTTCAAATCCTGAATACCAGTTTTCAGGTTGATTTTCAGATACTTCCGGAGCTCCGGCTCGTTGTATTTGCGAAGTTTCAGGTCTTCGCCAAAGTACAACAGGAAAGAACCCGCCGATTCCACACAGAATTCATATTCGCCGTCCTCCGGCACGATCAGGTTTCCTTCCAGCACCGCCGCCATATTGCGGCGCGAATCGAACGCATCGGCGGCAATGTAGAACAAATCCATATTGCCGGTGAAAATCGGCCTGCGGTAAGGCTCCTTAAAAATGTTGATAAACTCTTTCATCGGCGCCTCGGGAGCACGTTCTTTCAGCCGCGGCACCGCGTTGAACAGGCTTTTCCGCGACAGGTACAGCCGCCGCCACGCCCAATCCACCCGCGCCTGCGAGAAACGGTACGGATCGCTGTAAGAATTTTTCATTTCACGGTCGGAGAAAAAATTCACCCGCCTTACCCGGTCGGAATACCGCCAGCACTTGTAATCTTCACGATCCAGCGGTTTATCCCAATCCGCTTCGCGTACCGGCTCGGCCAACGGGTCCCGAACCTCCTGACGGAGAAACAAATGCCCGGAAGTGAGTGCGCCAAGCGCAATGCTCTGGCAAAGATATTGAAACATCCAGTTGTTATAACTGCGGAAACGGTTTTCCAATGCGCCGATCTGGTTATCCAGCCACTCCTGCGTTGTCCGATAACGATGTCCGTGATTATAGACATTGGCGTAAATCGTCCGGTCGGAAGGAATCGACCCCAGTTTTTTATCCCACTGATCCACCGGCGAAGTCCGCGGCAAACCGAAGTAAATATACCGTTCCGGCGAGTCCGGGGCGGACCCCAGCACCAGCCCCAGCGTCTGATGCAGATAAAACGGAATTTTCTTCCCGTTCCGGTCACGAACATCAATCCCCTGCCCCAACAGGATCGGCATGGCGAAATCACCAAGGCTCAGATAGGTGTTCCCGGCGGGCCGGTCCGAACGGGCGATCAGACGGAATTCGGCCTCCAGCACCTGCCAGTCGGCTTCCGCCCCACCCAATACCATCGGCAGTCCGAGCAGTATTATCAACCGGATCAGTCTTCTCATGGCTCCTGCGCCTCCACCTTGAATACCAGGTCGATGCGGAACGGCGGCACCGGCACCAATATTTCCTGCCCGGTCTTTTCAATATGGATTTCGCGACGGTCGACCACCTGATTCGTAATACTGTCGCAAAACGTAACCCGGTAGCGCCCCGGCTTCAAACGTTCGTCAAGCTGTACCACATAATCACTGAAAGGCACCAGCCATTGCTCCAGGGACGGATATTCCTGCAGGTAATCGCGGCAGAAAATCCACCCCGCCATGAAGTCATCGCGGCTCATCGACAGCCCCTGAATAAAATAATTGCGTCCGACCGGCAACCCCGTGTAGTTGTATTCATAATCCAGATAACTGGGGGGATTGGTCTTTGAAAGCAGCGAATTACGCAATGCCCGTTCGTGGAATGTGCGGGGACGGTTGAGCCAGTCCTCGCGCCTGCCGACCGAAAGCGGCCCATACTCATAGGATCGGGTCCGGTCGATCGTACGCGCGAAATCGGTAAAGCCGCGATAATGCGGATAATAGTTGTTCAGGTGCACAAAGTCATGCCACCAGGTGAACGGCGTGGCGCTCAGGTTCAGGAACAACCCCAGCCAGTTGGCGCTGTGAATATCGCCGAGGCGGTATCCGGCCTGACCGGGTCCGGAACTGCCGCCACCGTATTCCGTGATGATGACCGGGCGTTCGAAATATTTCACAGCCCAGGCATGAGCCTGAATCAGATCGACGAACTGAATAGTGCGGACATTGCGGTAGGCGTCGCCGACGACATAATCGAAAACCGGCAGTATCAGCAGTTTGTACCAGCGCAGCAAACGGTTGTAGTCACCGCAGTAATGAGTCGTCAGCAGATGCCGCCCCGAATCGGCGGCACGAAAATCGGTGGCGGCCTCGGTATGCCATTTCATCATCGACTCATTGTCATACAACTGTTGAAAATTCGGGACCAGGTCGACTTCACTCCATAATTCGACGCCGAAAACAGCGGGCTCCGCGCCCCAGCGGGCGGCGATGTAGCGGTTGCGGCGGCGGTTCAGTTTGCGGGCGTTTTCATCGGAGAAAAAATCGTTGGTGTCGGTCAGGAAGCCGCCGTTCGCCTCTTTGAACGCATTCTCGGCATTAAACGGATTGTCGCCCCATTCAAGCGACGTGAGCTTGGTGTGATTGTCAAGGGTCAGATGTACGTAAATCCCTTTGGCGCGAGCATTTTCCAACACCTGATCGAGCCGCCAGGCGTTGCACAAGTTGTAACGTCCGAGGCCATGGTAATTCCGTCGCGCGCTGTTCCATTCGATGGCGAAACTCCAGGCGGCCATCCAGATTTCAACGGCGTTGATCCCGTTCCGGGACATCTGTTCGAAATAAGCGTCGTAATCATAGGTGCCCTGATCCGGGAGGTGGCCGAATTCAAAATCGATTTCACTGCGCAAATCGACGTTGGTGTGAATATTGATCCCCACCGGGTAAAACAATCCGCCGTCCTCGAACATGAAATGATGATTGTCCGGCGCCACCCGCACGAACCCGCGACCGGTCGAGGGTTTCGCCTCCACCGTACGCCACGGCGTGACGGCTTCACCCCCCGCATAGTCGCGGGCGATCACCCGGAATTCGTATTTACCCGGCGCTTCGGGGGTGAAACGAAATACCCAGTACGGCCGCCCCACCGGAGCGTTGATCTCGGTGGTAAAATGCCGCTGCCGCGAATAATCGACCGTGTAAAAAGCCGGGTAGCGGCGGAGTTTCCCGTCCGGTGGACGGACCTCATAATCGACCGCGATTTCATCGGAATCGAACGGATTGAAGAACGAGCGGGACAGTTGAAAGGTGCTCTGCATGACATCGTTGCACGGCGTGTCCTCCGGCAATACCCAGTTGCGGATATCCAGCGGCGGCACCGTGCGTTCCCCTTCCAGTTTAGGGACGCGGCACTGCAACGTGTACGCCCCGCCCGCGTCGTAAATCGAAAGTCCCGAAGCCAGGCGCGAAACGGCAAAATACCCGCTCCACGCCCCCTGGTGCCCTACCGGCATCAACGGACTGTGCTCCGGGGTGATGTCCAATTCAATCCGCTGCCATTCGCCGGGAACAAGCTTGAACTCGTTCGGGTCCTGAAACCACCATCCGTCCTTGTCCTTGACGAACACACACCCACGCAGTTCGCGCACCTGTTCCGAGTCGAACCGCACTTCGAAAACCAGCCGGGATTTATTCCATTCCTCCCGGGACATGCGCAATTTCGAGCGTTCCTTCTCCTGGTACAAGAGAGCGCCGCCGGGGGAATCCACCTTCAAGGTTACATCCCCGGATTCAAGCGGTGTCAGTTGTCTGCGTTCGCCGCCGGTTTCGCCGAACCATACGGCACCGGATACGGACAACACATAAAGGAACAGGAACAATACTGTGATTTTTTTCATGCCGATAATTTCAAGAAAAAATATGAAAAATGAATTCAAAAATCAAATAACACGGCTATAATATAACCGGAAGCGAAAAAATACCAATACGCGAAACTCTAAATATGAATAAAAATAAGATTGATAACCTGACACGCGAATTCATGGCGCGCGCTGGAGATATATGTGCCTGCATCACCCTGAGCCGACGTCAGGCGTTTTTTTATATTTTTCTGACGGCGGGACTGCTGATCTTCCTGAAATACCGCTGGGATTACTTCGTCCTGACCGCCACGATCATTATGATTTTCTGGTACTTCGGCGCGGTGCTTTTTCGCTGTTCGGCGGCGGCGATGTCACTGTTCGGGCGCGGCGAAATCAAAGTAACCCGGGAACAACTCGCCGCCGTCGGCGATGACGAACTCCCGGTTTACACGATCTTCCTGCCTCTCTACAAGGAGGCAAACATCGCCGGAAAAATCGTCAAAAACATGTCCGCGCTTGACTATCCAAAAGACAAACTCGACATCAAAATTCTGCTTGAAAACGACGATCTCGCCACTCAGGAGGCGGTCGCCCGCTGTGCCCTGCCCTCCTGTTACGAAGTCATCGTGGTGCCGGGGATGATGCCGAAAACCAAGCCGCGCGCCTGTAATTACGGACTGGCCCAGGCCCGCGGCGAATTCTGCGTAATTTACGACGCCGAAGACCGCCCGGAACCGGATCAGTTGAAAAAGGCGTATCATATTTTCCGCAACGCCCCCGCAAACCTCGCCTGCGTGCAGGCCAAATTGAACTACGACAATTCGCGCTACAACTGGCTGACCCGTTTTTTCACCATTGAGTATTCGACCACATTCGATCTATTATTGCCGGGACTCAGCACCATGAATATGCCGCTGCCGCTCGGCGGCACCTCCAACCATTTCCGTACCGCGCTTCTCCGCAACAGCGGCGGCTGGGATCCGTTCAATGTCACCGAGGACTGCGACCTCGGCATCCGCCTTTACACGGACGGATACAAAACCTGCGTGCTCGACTCCACCACCTGGGAAGAAGCCAACTCCCGCCTCTGGAACTGGGTTCGCCAGCGTTCACGCTGGGTAAAAGGGTTTCTCCAAACCCATCTGGTCCACGTGCGGCACCCGCTGGACACCTGGCGGCGGCTGGGCCCCTGCGGTTATTTCGGTTTTTACCTGAACGTTGGCGCCGCCTCGTTCATGATGTTGGCCAACCCGTTTTTCTGGGCGGCGGGGCTGCTCTATCTGGGACTGCTGTGGCACGCGACGGCACACGGCGACACGCTGGTCAACACAATCATCGGTCCGCAGAATTTCAACGGCTACAGCGGGCTGGAACTTTTCGGAATGCACTTCCGCGCCTGGCCGCTTTTTTACTGGGGGCCGACGGAAAGCCCCGCCTGGGCATGGCTCTCGGTCATCCTGTTCGGAATCAGCATGGTGCTGCTGCTGGCGAATTTGCTGTTCGTCGGCATTCACCTCGCGGCCTGCCTCAAACGCCGTTATTATCATCTGATTCCGATGGTTCCGCTGATGCCCTTTTACTGGCTTCTGATCTCGTTCGCCGCCTGGAAAGGCTTCATCCAGCTCTTCACCAATCCATTTTACTGGGAAAAAACCAATCACGGCCTCTGCGCCGAAAATCAGGGAGACAACCCATGAAAAAGAATTTCACGCTCATCGAACTCCTCGTTGTGATCGTGATTATCGCGATCCTCGCCTCAATGCTGCTGCCCGCGCTCAACAAAGCGCGCTACAAAGCGCGACAGACCACGTGCATCAACAACCTGAAACAATTCGCCATCTTGACCATGAACTACCGCGACGACTACAACGACCGTTTCGTCCCGTGGATTTCGCGCCTGTTCCCTTCCTATACTCCCACCACCGCCATTTACCACTGCCCTTTCGACGGCAATCCGCCGGACACGCCGCCCGAGGAATGGGCCACCCACCCACAAGGCAACACCAGTGAATTCGCCAACGCCTACGACCGCCCCGGCAATGTGAGCTTGTACAGCCCCAACGGCAACGATCCGAACCCGGATGTCGAACGAATCAGTTATTTCTATGAATTCTCCGAGGCTCCCTGCAACTGGGCGGACGGCGGCGAGGGCGGCACCCGCACCTGGGAACAGGTCAAGCAGGCCTCCATGCGCACCGGTGTAAATATTTACACGAATCTACCGTTCTCAAAATCACTGAGCACGTTTCCGATGCTCCGCTGCCGCTGGCACGGTTCGGCGGCGCGCAACTACGCCCCGTACTTGAACCTTTCCGTACAGGGCAACTGTTTCTGGAGTCTGCTGGAATGGGAACAGGACGCCTGGCCGCTCTGACCGTCTATTTTTCGGCGATCATCCATTGTTCCGCCGGTGGATTCACCGGGGAATTCAACCGGATATAATCGCGGATGCAATCCCGCATCAACGGGTCACTCGAACGGCTCTTGAGCTTGCGTTTCGAGGCGACTTTCTGGAGGATCGGGAAGCGGTTCGAAATCAGCAGATAATTCGCCACCGCCAATTTGAAGGTGGCGTCATCCGGGACCGGGCGCATTTTTTCATCGTAGATTCCGGTCACATTCTTTTTCCTATACTTGACTTTCAGCCCCTGAAAAACCGCCGTATAATAGCCCCGGTTGCCGGCAAGCTGTTCGTCGAGAATATCGCGAAGCTCGCCGGCGGTCACTTCGATCACCGCCACGGTGTTCTCGTAAGGCATAGCCTTGAACAAGTCATATTCGGTGACTCGCCCGTTCAAACTGATCCCGGTGCTGATGCTGAGCAACGCCAGATCCGCGCCGGTGCTCCGGCGCATGGCGGAAGCCATCAACAGTCCGGCCGGAGAGTTTAACTTATCACCTGCCGTTGTTCCGTCCCCTGTCGCCCAGGCACGACCAATCACTCGATTGCTGAATTCCCGGGTTTGCTTCAGGTAATCATCGAGCATGGCGGCAAGGGCCGGGTCCGGTTCGGCATTTTCCGGCACCGGCAGAAGGACGGAGGAGATCCGGTTCACCCGCCGCGCTTCGGAATCGTATTGTACTTCGATGCGTCCGAGTTCGCGAGCGTGGGAACCGACCTGGGCGTACCAGGCGGAGCCGACTTTTTCGCCCGGCACGGCCTTGTGCGAATGCGCCCCGATGATCACGGAAATTTCCGGGAAATTTTTCGCCACATCGTAGACGGAAAAGTCGGCGGCATATTGGGGCGAGTGCATCGCCAATACGATCAGGTCGGGTTTTGCCGCCCGGATCTCCGGCATAATCGCGGCGATATCATCAATAATCCCGCCGGAATGCGCCTGTAGTTCATCCGCGAACCGGATATCGTCGTGCATGTTCGGCAACGTCATGCCGATCACGGCGACTTTCAGCCCTGCCCGCTCGAACATTTTCCAGGAGGCGAACTCCGTTTTCCCGCCGGGCGTGACGAGATTTCCCGCCAACACCGCCCCGGTGAACTCCGCCGTACGTGTCCGCAATGCCGGGAAACCGAATTCCATGTCGTGATTGCCGACTACCCACACGTCGTACTTCAAGTCATTCAAGACCTTGACGGCCGAAGCGCCCTTGTCGAATGCCCCCTCCAGCGTCCCCTGCAACGTATCGCCGCAATCAATCAACAGCGTGTCCGCCGGATTGCGGAACTCGCGGCGAATCAGCGGAGCCAGCTTGAGCCAGCCCCCATCGCGGCTATTGAAATACGCATGGGTGTCGGAGGTATACAGGATCACCAGTTCGGCGGCGGATACCGACAGCGCGGCCAGCCACAACCCCAATAAACCAATCAGGCATTTTTTCATCATTCGGACGATCGACTCCTTAAAAATTGAAAATATATTCCTTATAGATAACTGTCGCCTCCCCATTCCTTGACGAAATGACGGTTCTGATCGACCGTCCGGTCCCCGACGGTTTCGTCGAAGGAATGCGACGCGGCATGTCCATCGAAAAACAGATAATTGGAACTTTTATATCCATGGCGTTCCTTTTCCAGCAGTCCTTCCCAAACCGAAGGCTCCTTGAACCCGCCATATCCCTGATGACTGAGCGCCGAGTCGTTACGGTCCCTTTCGCCGCCGCGCTCCGACAACAACACGTAACGGCTGAAATTCCGAACCTGGTTGCCGTAACTGTTGAACGCACACATGCCGTTGTAGATATAGCTCTGCCGTTTATCCCAGGTAGTTTTCAATCCGGTGTCGTCAAAACCGCTCTGTACCGCCGGATCGGTCGGACAACGCAGGTATTTGGGCTGCATACCGTGTTCTTCCAGGTAAGCGTACCAGGCGGTACATTGGTCGCCGGTGCGCTCCGGTGCGTTGTATTTGCCGCCGTGAACCGGCGGATAAACCGAATTCCAGGCATCGCAATAGGAGTTCATGCAAATGCCGCATTGTTTCAGGTTGCCTAAACAAAAGGTGCTCTTGCCTTTTTCGCGCGCCTTATTCAGCGCCGGCAACAGCATTCCGGCCAGGATCGCGATGATCGCGATCACAACCAGGAGTTCAATGAGGGTAAAAAATCGGGGCGTTCTCATTATAATCAAATTCTCCCATAAATAGTCCATAATCCGTGACGCAACCGCACAGCGGTTATCCGTCACAAAAAAGAAAGCGTTTTCAGTGATGTGTAACATACGGACGGATTACAGGGAGGGCGGCGCCCGGCAGTGCTCTGCGATCGGGGCCAAAAAGGGTAAATGCGATGGGGATACGGGAGAACGCTGGATGGAGCCGGAACCGCACCACCAGTCGGGAGGCGCGGTATTTACCGCTATCAGCGTACCATTGCAGACCGGGCACAAATCGGAATGGTGCCTTTGAATATGGAAATAGGCGACGGAGCGAATCAGACCGTGTGTGTCAACGCTTGAAAGCGGAGCAAGCTGCTCCCCCTCGTCGTCGTCCGCATCATGGTGGACATATGGGTGGATCACACCGCTGAAAGCGAAAACCATCACTCCCAGCAGTAAAAATAAATTCGCGAATTTATTCCGGCCCGACACGTACATACCTATTATTTTTCTCCAATGACCATTTAAATAATATAATCAATAGGACACGGCATTGCAATAAATAGTTCCGGAATTATCTCTTTTTTATAAAAAAAGCAGCTTCTATAAATGATCAAGATCAATACCGAACATACCGCCGAGATCGTCGTTTTCCAGCGTGGTTTCGCCCTGCATGTCCCCGCTCCAGTCGCTATCCAGCAGTTCCTGACGGTCCACGCCGCGCAACAGGAAAAAAAGCTCCGGCTGTTCGTCCAGGCGGACGCCAACCCCGTACAGAACCGCCGCCAGGTGTTTGCACAAATCGGCCCAGTCGGGGCAGTCGCAAATCAATTTGATCTCGCCGTGCGCGGGAAACAACCCCGTTTCGGGATCGCAGAGCACTTCGATGATTTCCTGGGAAAGTTTGCCCTGCAACAGATCGATCAACGAGGAAATACGCCCGGCACAGGCTTTGCGGATGGCGTTCCAGCGCTCCGGGTCGAGTTTGTCGATCCGGATATGGATATGGTAAAGTTCGGAGCCAAGCACCAGCGCTTCGATCTCGCCCTCACGGATTTTCAGGTCCACCACCGCGCCCTGCCGCAGGTAACTGCGCCCGCGCGGCAGGCGACTCGCATAGTCTTGAAACGACTCGATATGCCGATTCCAGGCCTGTCCCCAGAATGTTTTGGCGATGCTTCGGGCGGTAACGACGATCGGTTCCGGCTTCCCGCCACTGCGCTGCAACTTCGCCAACTGTTCCGCGGCCTGTTTTTTGCGTTCCGCCGCACTGATATAGCGCGGATAGTCGTCCTCGTCATAATCCATGGTCATCGCCTGTACTCCTCGCCGAGAATGAACTTGACATCGCTGTCGGACAAACGGTATCCAAGAATGGTGTCGCCGATGAAAAAAGCCGGTTCGGCCAAAACCAGTACGCGCCTCAGCGCCTCGAATCTCAAAAGCTGGAAATAATATGTATCCTTCAACAGTTTGTTCCGTTCCTGTTCGCTGAGCCCGTTCCATATGGCGTCTCCCATTTCAGCCTGCCGGTCGAGGAGAGTATAGAAACTTCGCTTGTACGCCTCAATCGTTTCCCGCGAGGGAGGCAACGGAATCCCAAGGCTCGAAACATTGATTCCCTGAAGCACGGTCGCGCTCACACAGTAAACGCCGCCTGTCAGTTCGTAAAATTTCCGGTCCACCTGCCCGCATACCGGCACCATGATTATGCGAAATGGAAACCCGGGCGCCATGTCCAGAAGATTGGAACCGAAATACGCAATGTATACCCTGTCGGAACCATCCGTCGCAACGCCGCTTGCCTCCAACCCGGACTTTATCCGGTCGAAGTCCTGCCCCCAGTCGAATGAACTGTCCACGAGATGCCGGAATCCCTCCCGGCTCCCCCCGTAAAACGGGCTGAAATAGGACAATTGCGCGGAACCGGTCCGGGCCGCCTCCATGAAACAGTACACGGCAAGAAGCGGCGGGATGATCCTCACCATGCGTTTCGGACTCAAACGGAGTTGCTGGAATCCCGCGGCACAAATCAGGAACAGCCCGGGAAACGCGGGCATAAGATGCCGAAACCCGATATTGAGATGTGAACCGAGCGCCGCCGCCAGATATACAATACTGAAAACCAGAAATGGCATAATGCATGACATTCGGAGTCTTCCGAATCGTGTTCGCACGGAATATATGCAGATAATCACTCCGATAAGAATCGCGGCAATAATGGGCGGCGGGGTTTTCATCAGGAACGCCTGCGGGAAATACGACCTGAAGCCGTTCATGGATACTTCCCCATTCAGGAAAGACCATCTAGCCCTCGAAAAATAGTATGTGTAAAGAAAACCGTAGATGAACCCTTCCGGCAATAGCCTGTGTTCCGCCGCGAATCCGGCCGCCTGCTGGACAAACGATTCTCCCACATACTGCTGAAGCACTACTTTTCCGGTCGGACTCGCACCGTCATGATACATGCTGAATCGGAAGAAATACACCGCCCATATCGCCACCCAGACGATCAGGACAATCGCCGCCAGCGAAAGAGCGTATGCGGCGAGTTTCCGTCCGGCGCTCCCGCATTTGGCGGTCCGGAACGGAAGCGCGACTTTAAGCCGCGTCCTGAAAATCAGCATGTACAGAATCATGATCAGTACGACGAGCCCCAGCAGCACCGCCGAATATTTCGAGATGCAAAGCAGGAACGACGCCCCCGCCGCGGCCAGCAATCGCATGATGGTAATCCGCCGGAGCAACGCTCCGTATGCGGCGCAGCTGGCGAAAAAAGCGAATGTCGCCGCCATGTCGGCGGTGGTCAGCGTACCATTCGACAGGAACAACGGAAAAAATGCGTAGAGCACAAATGTACAAAGCGCCGGAATTCTTCCGAAAAAACGTTTTGCGATGAAAAGAATCATCAGCCCCGTGATGATGTTGAGAAGCCCTATCGCCAGGCGTCCTTTCAGAAATACCGAACCGATTCCGGCCTCGCTAAGTGCCGGATACAGGACACGGCGCAATATGGTTGAATGGTGAATAGCCGCCATTTCCCGGGGCGGCGGAATTTTTATGTTCAGGTTTGGAAGGGCGGCAAGCGCCTGCGGAAATATTCCGCTTTCCGGATTCAGGATAAAATCATGGTTCTTCAGGTAACCGACGCCCCCCACCAGATGAATCGGCTCATCGACGGTCGGAGAGTTGTTCGCCGCGAACACAACCATCAGGCACAGTTGAAACAGGACGATCACAACAGCGGAAACAACGAAAACTTTCGCCGTCATCATGGACTTGGGAGGCGGTATCTGCATCATCTTACCATCATTGTTATATTGTCATTGCACTTATGTAAAATATCAATCATCATTCTTTTTTCAAAAGGCATTCACAAAAATGCCGATTTTTCATCGGCGCGGTATTTCCGCAAGCGTGAAGTCGGGCGAATCCCATATCACCTTGAGTTTACCGTTGGTCAGAAGAACGGAAAGGGCATTGCGAAACTTCTCCGTCCGCCCGAAAACCGCCGGATTATTATCGATCCCTTCGAGCCAGGAACCGACCATCACGTATTTCGCTCCCGAAGATTGCATCGTACTCAATATTTCGTCCTGTATCGCGCGGTCTGTCCCCTTCTCCGGCGGCGGCGTAAAAAAGCGCGCCTGATAAAACGGCGTGGCAATGAAGCAATCCAACGGACAATGCAGAATTTTACGGTCATAAAGAATCATGACCTTGTCTCCCGGCGCCGCCACCGAAGCCAGCTTTGAATACGCCATACATCTGGTGGGACCAAGCCTTGCAGCAAGGAGATTGTACGACGGAACTTCATTCAGGACAACCCGCCACGACATGATGTAATGCCGCACCCAGTTC
>CALABZ010000158.1 GCA_937888615.1 uncultured Lentisphaeria bacterium
ACGGCTTGATCATGCGGATGTAGCGCCACTTGCCAGAACGGAAACGCAGCAGGATCAACAGTCCTTCCACGGTGGCGGTAAAGGTCAGGTAAGCCCATACCCAGACGACGTTTCCACGGAATATATAGACGATGATCAGTACGCCCGGCACCATCAGCAGATAGGCGCAACTGATGCTGATCAACATGATCGGCCTGGTGTCTCCGGCTCCGCGCAGTCCCGCCGTAAAGATGAATTTCATCGTATCGGACATGTTGAAAAGAAATGCCGCGGTCAACAGCCAGCTCGCCAGCCCGACCATCGCCTGAAATGTACCGTCATCCTTCGCCGGACTGAACATCCCCGCCAGCTCACGCGGAAAAACAAGGTAGACCAGCCCTCCGATAAGCATGTACAGCATGCTTGTCCGCCAGGAACGATAAGCCACCTTGCCGGCGATGCCGTGCTTGGCGCGCCCGATGTACTGCCCGACCAGGATTGAGGTCGCATCCGATAATCCCAGCAATGGAATGAAAAAGATGTTGTTGATCGACAGGGCGATCGTATGCGCGGCCAGTTGATCACTGCCGAGTATCCCCACCGTGAATGAAACCAGCGTGAACGCGCCGCAGTCGAACGCCACCTGGACCCCGGTCGGAATGCCGTAGCGCATCAGGCGCACGACTCCTTCCCATTGCGGCAGACGATTGCTTCGGGTCGGGAATCGCTGTTGCTTCTGCATCAGGAAGTAACTCAGGATCATCAGAAAAGAGAGCATGGCGCAGAGCGATGTCGCCAGCCCCGCCCCGTAAATCCCCATGCCGGGAATCGGTCCCCAGCCGAAGATGAACGCATAATCCAGAAAAATATTCAGCACACAGGCCAGAATGTTGACCACCGCCACCGGCATCGTCCGCCCCTGACCCGAGAAAAACGAGAAAAACGGAGCCGCCAGGCACGCAAACACCCCGCTGGGGATCAGTCCACTGAAATACGCGATTTCCCGCCAGTACAAATCGGACGAATGCCCCCCGAAACTGATCAGGAAGCGTCCGAAAAACGGAATGATGAACGTAATGATCAGACCCGCCCCGAGTGCGAAATATACCCCGGACCATACCGAACTCAGCACCGCCCGGTGGTTCCCCGCTCCATGGTATTGCGCTACGATGGTTGAGGTGAACCCGCAAGCGCACAGGAACAGGCAAAACAGCGTAAAATACAAAATTCCGGCGGGCATGGCGGCGGCCATATCAACCGATGACAGGTGCGCCAGCAGTTTGCGGTCCACAAACTGCATGATCACGTTGCTGGCGCTCATCAGAATCAGCGGATAAGCCAGCTTCAGAAGTTCGAAATAACCGCCGTGGCCAGTGAATTCGAGCGGGCGGAATAACAACCGGAGTATACGAAACATAGGGGGGAATCCTCAAAATAAATGGAAATGAAAATCGGAATCAGCCGGAGAAAACAACATCTACCGCAATGTCATGGACAATTGCAGATTTTCTACATTCCTTTGCTGAACATTTTCCGATTCCTTCTATTTCGAGTTTAGAGAACGATACTATAAGCCGCAATGACATTATTGCAAACGAAGAAAATAAAAAATCATGAAATAAATATGCGATACCTCGACGATTAAAAATGAGGGGAACGCGAGGCATTTCAAAGAGATTTCTTAATCTCGCGGACGAGTTCCGGGACATTCGCCGCTTTGAAATCCGGAATCTCCTCTTTCGGATTTCCAAAGCCCCAGGCGGCCAGTGCGCGCTTCATGCCCGCGCGGCGGCCGGATTCGAGATCGGTGAAGTGGTCGCCGACCATCCAGCTCTGCGCCGGGTCCGCTCCAAATTCTTTCAGGATGTGGAGGAGCGCGCCCGGCTCCGGCTTGTGCGGAAAACCGGAGCCGGAACCGATGATGATATTAAAATATTCGGCAAGATTGAACTTTTTTAGAAGCCCGAGAACCGCCTCGGAGTGTTTGTTGGTGACCACCGCCATCGGTATCCCTGCCGCATGGAGTTCGGCCAGTCCCTCCGGGATACCCGGGTAAGGCGCCGTCAGGTCGGCCATGTGACTGCGGTAGTATTCTTTGTAGAGCGGGAGCAGTTGCTCGATATCGGTGCCCGGCGCATCAGCGAAAGAGCGTTCGAGCAATACGACCGGCCCTTCGCCGACATAAGTGCCTATCTGCTCGACCGGCAGCGGCGGCAGTTGGCGGAGCGAACGGGTATGATTTACGGAAGCGGCGAGGTCTCCCAGCGAATTGATCAGGGTTCCGTCAAGATCGAAGATGGCACAGCTTCTCATGCGGTGCCCCTCCGGTTTCCAATAAATGGAACGCTGGTAATCATCGGCAGTCGGGCGAATGCATCCGCGCCGAGTGCATCGTTTGCCTGTGCGAGCGAATGCCAGGCCAGGCCGGCGACCATGGCGGCGTTGTCGGTGCAATACTTGGGCGGCGCGATTCGCAGGGCGGATTCGGCAGGACATAATTTCTGCAGACGGTCCCGCAATGGCTGGTTGCAGGCCACGCCGCCGCACAAAACCAGGGTCCTGGCTCCGAATTCCCGGGCGGCCGCCACGGCCTTGCGGGTCAGCACATCGACAATCGCCTCCTGATACGAGGCGGCGGTATCGGCAATAAATGAATCGGATAATTCGCCTTCATACTTTTTTACATGATACAACAATGCGGTTTTAATGCCGCTGAATGAAAAATTGTATTTATGTTCGGGCGGTACCGCTTTGCCGGCGGTTCCGGTCAACGGACGCGGGAAATGAAAAGCTTCCGGATTGCCTTTTTCGGCGGTTTTTTGCATGATGGGACCGCCCGGATAACCGAGATTCAGCAGTTTGGCGGCTTTGTCGAGCGCTTCCCCGGCGGCATCGTCAATCGTACAGCCGATTTGACGGGCTTCACCCTGTTCGTTGATCAGCAGCAGCGAGCTATGCCCACCGGAAACGACCAGGGCAAGGATCGGATACGTTTCAGGCTGTTTCAGAATTTGGAGGTCGTGATCAAGGAACGACGCATAAATATGGGCGATGAAGTGATTGGTCGGAATCAACGGCAGCCGGTGGGCGGCGGCAAGTCCTTTGGCGTAGTTCAACCCGACGAGGAGGGCCGGCATCAGTCCGGGACCGTTGGTTACAGCAATTGCGGACAGATCCTGAAGGCCGACTCCGGCTTCGCACAGGGCGGCTTTCAATACCGGCTGTAAAGCGATAAGGTGCTCGCGTGCCGCGAGTTCCGGCACAACGCCGCCAAAAACCGCATGACGTGCGATCTGAGTGGCTACCACGTTGCTGCGAACATGAGAACCGTTCTCGACAATCGCCGCCGAGGTTTCGTCACAACTGCTTTCAATTCCTAAAATCAGGCTCATATGAACTCCCGGTATAAAGAAAAAGCGCCGAATCTTGCGATTCGGCGCTGTTCGTCAATCATCAGGTCAGGCTTTGGTGAAGTTCCCGGTTTTGATGCAGGAAGTGCAGAGCTTGACTTTCTTGGTGCCTTGCGGGGTAGAGATGCGGACGGTCTGGATATTGGCGCCGAATTCACGTTTGACGTTTTTCACGACGTGAGTACCGATACCGCCGGATTTGATCGCAAGACCGCGACGGGTAATGTGGCCGCCGACTGCGCGGTTCTTCCCACAAAAATCACAGGCTTTACTCATGATGGTTCTCCATTATATGAATTTTGAATATACCAAAAAATGGTGAGTTGACTGGGACTCGAACCCAGGACCACCGCCTTAAAAGGGCGGTGCTCTACCGACTGAGCTATCAACTCACTTCATCGTTTCAATTAACAATGAGCTATTAATATACGACATATTACCTCCAATGCAACCCGGATTTTGAAAAAAATCGAAAAAAAATCGAACACTAAGGAAGCGAAAGTTCCCTGAAAAAATATGGATAAATCGGAAAAACAGTATTGAAATCGATTTGTAATTTTCCTTGAGGGGTCTATATTATACTTCCTTGAATCATTCGGGATGTGGCGCAGCCTGGATAGCGCGTTTGACTGGGGGTCAAAAGGCCGAGAGTTCAAATCTCTCCATCCCGACCATTTTTTTTGTTCTCTGAAGTCCAGTCCTTTCGGCTGGACTTTTTCTTTTTATGCGCGTTTGTGGCTGAATTTGAACGTGTTGTGATGCAGTATCCAGAGAGAATCGCGCCGTTAGAGAACGGTTCTCTGGACTTTTCTCCGGTGTGTTTCTTATGAAATCCCCGCAAATTCTCTGTTTGGAAAAGTCGGCGACCTTTCGATTTGTAATACCTCATAACACTTTAGAGAACAATGATTTGTGGAAACACACATCAAGCATGGCTCCCAAAGTCCGGAAAATCTCTGTTTTTGATCAAATTCTCTGCCACCGACTTTTTATCCCGCCATCCTCCAAATTTGCCGTTTCGAGAATAAAACAGGCATTTCCCGCCTCAAACAAAAAGTCGGCAAAGTTCGAGACAACGTAAAAATGGTTGGCATTTGCCC
>CALABZ010000159.1 GCA_937888615.1 uncultured Lentisphaeria bacterium
TGAAAGCCGATTTTTTCGCCTTTCCCGACGACGATTGCATTTACGAGCCGGATACGTTGGAGAAAGCGGTCGGATTTTTCCGGGATTATCCGCAGGCCGATGCCATGCTCGGTCAATGGTGCGGGTACGATGAAAACCGCTTTCCCGGCGACCGCCCTCCTGTTCCGGTCGACCGTTACCGGTGTTTCTATCGAGCAGAGACCTTCGTGCAGTTCTACCGGAATACACCCTGTACCGCCGCTTGGCGCTTCGACCCCGTTTTCGGTTTCGGCGAGGGCGCAATTCATGTTGCTTCGGAAGATACCGACTTTCTGCTTTCGCTGATTGACGCCGGGGTGCTCTGTTTCCGGGTGAATTCCGTGCACATACATCATCACAAACCAAACTTTGAGGGAACAGACGCCATTCGCACCTACGGTTATGGGAAGGCTCGTTCGGCCTTGTTGTGCAAGCACGCCATGCCGGGGCTGTTTATCGCATTGAATCTTGTTTATCCGTTGCTTCGCCTCCTGATGCGTCCGGACAGGGCGCGGCATTACTGGGCGATGTTTCGTGGGCGCCGGGACGGTTATTTCGTGAAGAACAACAGGAGCGGCACATGCTAATCGATATTCTTCTGGCTACCTATGACTCACAGGATTTTTTGCGCGAACAGATCGACTCGATCTTGAAGCAGAGTGTCTCCAAATTTCGGATTATCGCCGGGGACGGTGGTTCCGGCGACGGTACGCCGGCGTTGCTGGAAGAATATGCCGCCGCGAACCCGGAGCGTTTCCTGTTGTTGCCCGGCGGGCGTTATTCGGCGGCCGAGAATTTTGCCCGGTTGCTGGCCGCTTCCGATGCTGATTTCGTTATGTTTTCCGATCACGACGATGTCTGGGAACCTGATAAAATCGCCATCTCATTGGAGTGTTTCCGGCGGAATTTCCCGGATTCGGCGCATGTGCCGGGGCTGGTTTTCACCGATGCGAAAATCGCCGACCGGGATTTGAACGTCATCAGCGAATCTTCGCAGAAATTCCAGCATTTTGATCCGACCCGGATTGCGTTGCATCAACTGCTGGCTCAGAACATTATTTCGGGGAACACTATGTTTTTCAACCGGGCATTGCGGGAAGCCGCACTTCCGATCGCCCCCGAAGCGCTCATGCATGATTGCTGGGTGACGCTTTGCGCGGCGGCGCTCGGCTCGGTCGTTTACTGCCCCCGTCCGACAATCCTTTATCGGCAGCATGGGCGAAATGCGTTGGGGGCGACTTCGTCTTCGTCGACCGGGATATTTTCTAAACTGCGCGACGGGCGCCACCAATTCCTTCGCAATATTCGTCAGGGACAGGCTCTGCTGAAGCACCTGGATGGAAAACTGCCGGAGGAGAAACGGAAAATCCTTGAAGCCTATGCAGCGATGGAGACGCAATCTTTTCTGGGACGCCGTATCACCGCATTGCGTTACGGTTTCGTCAAAAATACTCCGGTCCGTAATTTTTTACTTTTTTTAACCATGTAGGAGGGGCAAATGAAAATCGCCATGCTGACCGACCGGCTCGCACTTGGCGGCGGCCCGGAGTGCATCCGGTTGATTGCCCGCTATCTGCCGGAACACGAATATACCGTGTTCGCCGGTTCAGGAACCCTCCCGGCACTGGAAACACTTCCCAACGTCAGGGTTGTCCGTTCTTTTCCCGGACGGAAGGAACTGGAGAAGTTCGATCTGGTTCATTGTCATCACCTGCGGCCGCTTGCGCGGCTTCGTGTTCCGACAGGCGTTCCGGTCATCAATACGGTCCACGGTGTGCATTCCCGCAAGTTTGAATATAAATCAGGGCTGGGAAATGCGATTCGCGGGATATGTCGCCGAAGTTTGGAACGCCGTCTCTTTTCCCGTGTCACGGTCAATATCGCCCTGACCCCCGATGATCGGGACTGGCTGAAAAAGCACTACCGGCTGGACAATCTTGCGGTAATTCCCAACGGCATTGAAACTGATATACCCCGGCCCACCGATTCAGATGCCCTGTATCGCGAACTTGGTTTGCCGAAAAGCAAACACCTTCTCTTGATGATTGGGCGTTTTGACTTCTTGAAGGGACACGACATTTTGCTCAAGGCCGTGATGCTGACTGCGGACTCCCTGCGCCGGAACGGCGTCATCATCGCCTTGATCGGCGATGGCGAAGATCGCCCGCAGTTTGAACGGATGGCCCGGAAACACAGCTTGGACGATATCCTGTTTTTCTGCGGCGGGCGTTCGGATGCAAAGCGGTTTTTGCCGCTGGCGGAGGGCGTGTTGCTGCCGTCGCGCTGGGAAGGATTGCCGCTGGTCGCGCTGGAAGCGGGCGTTTGCGGGATTCCCGTGATCGGAGCCGCCGTCCCCGGTATTGCGTCATTGCTCGAAGAGGGCCGGACCGGGCGGCTTTTCCCGGCGGAGGATGCCGCCGTACTGGGGAAACTCCTGGCCGATGAAACGCTTTTCGATGTCCTGCCGCTACTCGGACAAGCCTGGCGGGAGGACGTTTTGAACCATTACAGCGTTGAACGCATGACTGCCGCTCTCGACGCCTTGTACCGGACGGTTGTCCATAACTCCAATGAAAGGAAACTTCTTTGATGCCGAATATTGCCCTGCTTCATTACTGGCTGACTAATATGCGCGGCGGTGAAAACGTCCTGGCCGAATTCTGCCGTCTGTACCCGGAGGCGGATATCTTCACCCACGCCTGGAATCCCGCCGCGGTAAAGGAGCCGTTCAACAAACACCGCATTACGGAAACCTTTATCGCTTCGCTCCCCGGTGCCCGCCGCGGTTGCCAGAAATACCTTCCGCTGATGCCCGCCGCCCTGCGCCGCCTGGACCTGTCGCAATACGACCTGCTGATCTCAAGCGAATCCGGTCCGGTCAAAGGGGTGACGAAACGGCGCGGCGCCGTTCATATCTGTTATTGCCATACCCCCATGCGTTATCTCTGGGATATGTATCAGGAGTATTACGCCAACGCGGGGGTCGGCGGCAAAATCGGAATGCGCCTTTTCCGCGATTCCCTGCGGCGTTATGACCTGAAATCGGCGGAGGGGGTGGACCACTTCATCGCCAACAGCCGTTTCGTCGCGGAACGGATAAAACGCATCTATAATCGTGAGTCGACGGTTATTTATCCGCCGGTGGAAACGGCTTTTTTCCGTTCCGGGCGCACTTCGGACCGGAAAGACTATTACCTATACGTTGGACAGCTTATTCCGTACAAACGCCCCGACCTTGCCCTCGAAGCGTGCCTTCGGCTCGGACGCAAACTGGTGCTGGTCGGCGATGGCGAATGCCGCGCCGCACTGGAAAAGAGATGCGCCGGAAACCCGGATATCGTCTTCGCCGGTCGCGCCACCGGCGAAACCCTGCGCCGTTGTTATGCGGAGGCGCGCGCCCTGATTTTCCCCGGGGTGGAAGACTTCGGCATCGTGCCGCTGGAGGCGCAGGCCGCCGGTACGCCGGTGATCGCGCTGGGCCGCGGCGGGGCCCTCGAAACCGTTCGCGATGGTGAAACCGGGCTCTTCTTCCCTCTGCCCGAGGTGGACTCGCTCTGCGAAGCCGTCCGGTATTTCGAGGAGAAAGAATGGAATCCGGAGCTGATTTCACAGCATTCGGAGAAGTTCAATCCCCGGCGTTTCCGCGATGAATTTTCGGCTTTTGTCGCGGCCCGGACGCGGATTCCTGAATAGCCTGACCGAAACGTTCCGGGCTTGAAAAATGGTCCCGCACATGTATAGTGTAGAGTATAAAACCATGGGAGGCTGTTATGCGTGCATTTGCGATGTTGAAAATCGGGCAGACCGGATGGATTCAGAAAGAACGCCCTGCGTGCGGGCCGTTGGACGCTATTATCAAACCATTGGCATTGGCGCCGTGCACCTCCGATATTCATACGGTTTACGAGGGAGCCCTCGGAGACCGGCAAAACTTGACTCTCGGGCATGAAGCCGTCGGCGTGGTTGATGAAGTCGGCTCCGAAGTGAAAGATTTCAAGGCCGGCGACCGGGTGATCGTTCCCGCCATCACCCCGAACTGGCGGACCCATGCGATCGAAGAAGGAGTTCCGCCCCAGCATTCGGAAGGAATGTTGAGCGGCTGGAAATATTCGAATATCAAGGACGGCGTTTTCGCCGAATACTTCCATGTGAACGACGCCGACATGAACCTGGCCCTGATCCCGGACGGCATGACGCTGGAACAGGCGGTCATGATTCCCGATATGGTCACGACCGGTTTTCACGGGGTCGAACTGGCGAAAGTCGAATTCGGTTCAACCGTGGTGGTGATCGGGATCGGCCCGGTCGGGCTGATGTCGGTGGCCGGGGCGGTATTGCGGGGCGCGGCGCGCCTTTTCGCGGTAGGCAGCCGTCCGCTTTGCACGGAAGTGGCCCGAAAGTACGGAGCTACCGACATCGTCAACTATAAAAACGGCGACATTGTCAAACAGATTATGGACGCCACCCATGGACATGGCGCCGACCACGTCATCATCGCCGGAGGCCCTGCGGAAGTGTTGGAACAGGCCATTTACATCTGCAAGCCAGGCGGGGTGATCGGCAATGTCAATTATTTCGGCGAGGGCGAATTCCTCCGTATTCCGCGCGAAGCGTGGGGCGTGGGCATGGGACACAAGCAAATCAACGGCGGCCTCACTCCCGGAGGCCGGGTCCGCATGGAACGCATGGCTTCGCTGGTCATGAACAGACGTTTTGATCCGGCCCTGCTGGTGACGCACAAGTTTCATGGGCTCGACCGCCTGGAAACAGGGCTGGAATTGATGCACCACAAACCGGCGGACCTGATCAAACCGGTGATCCTCGTCTGAACTTTATTCGGCGTTGGAGCCGGGATGATTCTGCCGGTCGTTCCGTAACGGTATCAGCTTGAGCCGCAGATGGTAGTAAATCTGCCGCCGGATTCGGGCGCGTAGTGCGCTCGCTTCCGACGGCAGATTATTTTTTTAACAGTAAAAAAAATCATGATCAGAGATAGATCCAAGAAGGGGTAAAGCATCATTTTATATATTTTTATTATATATTATTTGGCATTTTTATGATAAATTTTGTTATTTTTATTAATTATTATAGATTATGCTCTTGACAGAATTGTAAAATCCGTTATAATAATTAACAAAAATGAGGAAAATCGATATGATTCTGGAAAAAGATAGTGCCACAACCTTGAAGGAGAACAGCGACAAACCGCTGTACCGCCAAGTGGCCGATCAACTGCTGGCCTTGATAGCAGAGCAGAAGCTGGCGCCCGGCGCCCAGTTGCCTCCGGCCAGGAAAATCCAGAAATATTTCAATGTCAGCGCCATTACCGTGGAGGCGGGGATACGGCTGCTGGTCAAGGAAGGATATTTACGCCGCCGTCCGCGCCTGGGAACATTTATCTGTGACAACCCGCCGGATATCGAGCACGAGAGGATTATGTCGGAGAATACCGTCGGCATGATCATTAAAGTGATATTCTGTCATATCGCGCCGGCGGATATTTACTGGTCACTGGTCTGGGATGAACTGGTTACGGCCGCTCCGTTTCTGAATTGCGACAAATCCTTTGCGATTTTGAATTCGGATACACTCAGTGACGACGAACTGCAGCGTTATGCGGGCGGCTGTGACGGGGTGGTCCTGTGCGGCTATATTCCGCTCGACCTCGTCAAATTGCTGGAAAGGAAAAAGATCCCGTTCGTGATGATCGGCGGTCTGAATAGCGGTGCGCCGCCGCCGCCTTATGCCGATTCGGTACAGCACGATGAAGTTCACCGAGCCTATATTTCCACTCGGCATCTATTGGAACTGGGGCACCGCAATATCGTCTGTGTGGTCGGTCCCTCCGGCAGCCGCCTGGCTGAAGAAATCATTTCCGGTTACCGGCAGGCGATGTTGGAATACAAGATTCCGCGCGAACAGCATTATGTCGAAAATATCGAAGCGCATACGGTCGAAGAAGGCCAGCAGGCGGGACTGCGAATACTGACCCGGGTACCGCGTCCCACGGCGGTAAACGCCTGTGACGACCGGCTTGCGATCGGTGTTTACAAGGCGGCCACCCAGATGGGGTTCCGCATTCCCGAGCATTTGAGCCTGATCGGCTGCGGCGGGCTGGAAATCGGCAAGGTGATTACACCCGAACTGACCACCATGCCGAGCCATCCGCGGCGTTCGGCTAAAATTGCGTTGGAGAAATTGTTCGCCCGGATTTTTGATCCGAATCATAAGTGTTCAGCGACCATTCTGCGATTTGACGAACTGGAAATCGGCGGCTCAACCCGGTTTATCCGGGGTGAGGATACGAATTCCTGAAAAAAAGAAGTTCGTCCATAGAATAATTGAATTTATAGTTGTAATTGCGATATAAGGATAATATATGACGATATTGATTTCATTGATTGTAATCATCCCGCTGGCGGTAATTCTGGGAGCGGCGTTTTATTCGCGCAAATATGTGCGGGATGTGGCCGACTACCTGGCGTCGGGGCGCGTGGCGGGACGTTATGTAATCAGTGTCGGTGATTTGAGCTCGGGACTTTCGGTCATTACACTGGTGGCGCTGTGCGAACAGAATTACCAGTGCGGCATGGCGATGGGGTTTTGGAATTCACTGACGATGCCGCTTGCGGTATTTATGTCGTTGACCGGTTACTGCGTGTATCGGTTCCGGCAGACCCGGTGTTTGTCGGCGGGGCAGTTTTTTGAGCTGCGCTACAGTCGTTCGTTTCGTATTGTGGCGTCGATCATCCGTACACTGGCGGAGATGGTGACCAATGCGATCGGGCCGGCGGTGGCGGTGCGTTTCTTTATTTATTTTCTGGGGATTCCGCACAAGATTTCGTTCCTCGGACTTCAGGTCCCGGCGTATGGGATTCTGGTGGCGATATTGTTGATCCTGGCGTTGGGGATTATCTGGTCGGCGGGACGGATTTCATTGCTGATCACCGACTCGATACAGGGCATCATCAGCTATCCGGTGTTTGTTATTTTCACGGTATTCGTGCTGACCAATATTTCGTGGTTCGGCGACGTGGCGCCGGTGATGCTTGACCGTGCTCCTGGCGAAAGTTTCCTGAATCCGATGGATATCAAAGAACTGCGCGATTTCAACATTTTCGCGCTGATCGTAACCATGACAGCCTCGGTGTTGAACCGGGCCGCCTGGATCGGTAACGACACCACCAATTCCGGCCGTACTCCGCACGAACAGAAAATGGCCGGCATTCTCGGAACCTGGCGCAATGGTTTCGCCCAGACCATGATGATCCTGATCGGTATTTTTGTGATTACCTTTATGCTTGGAAACCGTTTTGCCGGAGAAGCCCATGAAGTACGCCGCAGCCTGACCGGCAAGGTAGCCGGCGAAGTGATTGGCCGTGAAGACGTTCGCGGCAGAATCAACGACAATGTCACCGCGCTCTCCATACCCGACCATATCATCGGCAGGGATGCGCCGTATTCGCGCAAGCATAACCCGGATATCGCGTTCCTCGACGCCGCTTATGCAGCCATTCAGGACGAAAAAGTCGAAAACGGCAATGCCATATTTCAGGAATTCCGTTCGCTTTATTACCAGATGATGATGCCGACGCTGCTGCGCAAAGTTTTTCCGCCGGTCCTGATCGGCATTTTCACTTTGTTGATGATCATGCTGTTGTTGTCCACCGACGACTCGCGCATTTTCAATGCTTCCAGCACCATTGTTCAGGACATTATCATGCCGTTCCGGAAAACCCCGTTAACCATAAAGCAGCATATAAAGTATCTGAGATTCTGTTCGTTGGCCGTGACGGTGTTTTTCTTTGTGGTATCGTTGTTTTTTGCGCAGCTGGATTACATCAACATGTTTGTGATTATTATGTGCGCGGTGTGGCTGGGGGCGGCTGGACCGATCATGGTGGGCGGTCTTTATACGAAATTCGGCACGACCTGCGGTGCATGGTGTGCGCTGATTTTCGGTTCGGGGCTGTCGATCCTGGGACTGATCTGCCAACGCGGCTGGGCCTCGCTGATTTATCCGTGGCTGGAAAGCAACGGCTTTGTCGAGCCGGTCGGCGTTTTTCTGGAAACGGTGTCGATGCCGTTCAATCCTTACATTATCTGGACCATGGACCCGATCAAGTTTCCGATCAACTCGATGGAGATTTATTTTATGTCGATGGTGCTGGGGGTGGCGGCTTACATTATCGGTTCGCTGATTACTTACCGTGAGCCCTTTAACCTGGACCGAATGCTGCATCGCGGCATTTACAGCGAAACTGAAGTGGAACCGCCGCGGTCCGTCTGGAATTGGCGCAATTTTTACCAGAAACTCATCGGCATCACCGAGGAATACACGACCGGAGACAAGGTGATCGCCTGGAGCGTATTCGGTTGGTCGCTGATCTACGGTTTCGGCATCATGTTCTGCGGAGTGGTTGTGTGGAACATGGTCAGTCCGTGGTCGGCGGAACGGTGGGGCGTCTATTTCTTTATCACCCTGGTGGCGGCGGCGCTGGTTGTCGGTGCGATCTCGACCGTATGGTTTCTGATTGGAGGCGTGATTGATATACGGGCGTTGTTCCGGGATCTTGAGGCACGGGCGGCCGACCCGCTCGACGATGGGCGCGTGGAAGGGCATGTATCAGTGGCGGATAAAGCACATTTTGAAGAAATTGAACACCAGAAAAAACAATAGAAGGAGAAATGCAAATGAAACAAGGAAAACAATTTACACTTATAGAACTCCTGGTTGTGATCGCGATCATCGCCATCCTCGCCGCAATGCTGCTGCCCGCGTTGAGCAAAGCACGCGAAAAAGCCCAGGCTACCAAGTGTCTCAGCAATCAGAAACAGTGCGGCACGGCACAGCGAATGTATATGGATGATTACAACGATCTTCTGTATTGCCGTGAAGCACAGGGCGGAAGCGATTACAATCCGCCGTGGGGCAAAATGATGTTCAATCAAAAATATATCTCCGGCATACAGGTGCTGCAATGCCATAACTTCATTCTGACTCCGTCCTTCAATCCGAATGACTGGTTTCAATCCTATGCCGGGGTAGTGGTAGGCGGCGGCTATTCGCTGGTGGATTTCAAGGACAAAAACAGGACTTCGATCAAGCCCTCGGAATTATTCATGGGTGGTGACGGTGCCCGGGTTTCCGCCGCGTCGTCGCTGCCGGATTACCGTATGAGCTTTGGCAATTATGTGTCGGGGCGGTCTGTCCCGGTTTTCTGGCACGGCGGCGCCAGCAATATGTGGATGTACGACGGGCACGCCGAGCCGATTCGTTACACTGACATATGCGGTTGGAGCCGTTCAAAAAACAGCAAAGTGAAATACGTGAATTCCAGCTATGCCGGTTATTACTACACCTTTTCCGGCTCAATTCTCAACAATGATTTCGCTACCAATGTAACATTACTATAAAGGAGAATTCGATGAGACACCTGATTGCATTATTATGTTTGATATGTGCCGCCATCCGCAGTGCGGAAATCACCAAAGTCGATTATCCGGCAAAAGTCCGTGCGGGCGATGAATTCAAACTGGTTATCGAGGCCAAGGGCGCTCCCGGCGAGACGCTGATTTACGAGTTCAATGGCGAAACACGGACGGCGCCGTCCGATATGATCTATTACCCGGCGGTGGACTATAAATCGAATTATACCACAACTGTCGATGACAACGCGGTCACCAGTACCAGCAAATATCATACGCTGTGCATGATGCCGTTCCCGCAGGATGCAAAGAAATACACCGTATGGATTCGCTACAGCGGCGGACCGATCTGTCTGCGCAGTCAGAAAAAGGAATTGAAATGGTCCTGGAAGGCTCCCGCCGGAATGGAATGGGTGAATTTCGGCAGCTTTGATGCCGGAACAATGGGGCAGAGTCTGGCGGTAATGGGGTCTCCGAAAGAACCTTTTGCTAAAGTGGAAGCCGTGATGCTGACCTCCGCGGATGTCAAAGCATTCACTCCCGGCATATACCCGCCGAATGTTTTCACCTGGCGCCCCGGCAAATCGGCAGTGGGTCAACATGAACTGAAGGTCAAGGTGAACGGCGCTGAAAAAAATGTCAAATTCGAAGTAACCGCCGAAGACGATGCCGTCGAAAAAAATCTCACGATAGCGCCTGATCGTCAGTTCCCGCTGGAGCCCCGGCAATTGAGCGTCAATGCCGAAAACTATCCGCTTTTTGATTTTTTCAACGACCATTACCGCAAGGTGCTGGCGGATAATCCCTACGGCCTGAAATTCAATGACAAATTCATGCTTCCGCTGAAATTGAACGAATACCCGAATCTGGCTGATACCGTTGAATTCGAGATCAATAAAAAAGTCGCCGGGCTGGCATTTCTTCTGACCGAATACTGGCAGGGGGAGGTCAATCAGGAAGTGGCGCATTTTCAGGTCAATTATGAGGACGGGACCAGCGTCAGGATTCCGATCCGCGAGGAAATCGAAGTCTGCGGCAGTCTGCGCAACCGCAATCCGCAGGGGGCGGTCTTCGCCGGTATCGTCAACTCCAAGTCGATCGAATACAACCTGACGATTTTGCCGTGGGTGAATCCGCATCCCGAAAAGACGGTAAAATCGCTGTTCTTTTCCAATGTTCAAACGGTTTTCAACAAAGATGAAAATAAAATCATACCGTTGAACGTAGCCAGTGTTTCATCGCAGATTCTGTTAAGCCTGATCGGGTTGTCCGACAAAGCCGATGCGGTGAGACTGGCTGCCGCCGTCAAAACCCCGCGCACACAGGATACCGGTTCTGCCGACGTCACTATTGACTATGCCAGGACCGGCGGCAAAATTCATCCTTCTGTTTTCGGCACCAATGAAACCGGCGTCATGACCACCGATGATGCCACGTTCGATCATTACCTGAAACGGATGAAAGAGATCAACTGCAAAAATTTTCGTTTTCACTCCGGCTGGAACCTTGAAACGGTTTATCCTGCCAAGTTGGCAAACCCCAATTACGGACCGCTGGTGAAAACAATCGATAAGCTGTACGCGGCCAATCGCGAATGGCAGGTCATGATCTGTTTCAACTACATTCCGAAATATGTGGACCCGAAGACGCCGGAAGGTCGTAAGCTTTTTGCCGCTTTGTGCGCCGACCTGGTCCGCGAACTCAATATCAAGCGCAAGCTGCACATCAAATATTGGGAAATCTATAACGAAGTGTATTTCACCAAAATCGAAGAGGACCGGGCGTTGTGGCATATGTACAACGAAGCCGCTGAAGCCATGCGCAAAGTCGACCCGTCCATTAAAATCGGCGGTTATGCTCCTTGCTGGCCGGTAGTCAGCAATATCCGCGACTTCTATGAGCATTGTCATAAGAATATCGATTTTATCAGTTATCATAAATACCTGACCGGTTCCGCGTCGACCACTACGGAATACATTATGAAGCAGACCGGTTCATTCGGCGAAGACGCCCGCAAAATCCGCGCCGTTGCCGAAGAAATAACCCCCGGCAAACCGGTCGAACTGGCGCTGACCGAATACAATATCAATTTCAACTGGAAACCGCACGATCCGCGGCAGGGCAATTATATCGGCGCCGCCTGGTTGGCATCGGTGCTAAACCACCTGATCCGCGCCGATGTGGAAATCGCCCAGACCTGGCATTCGCGCGGCGGCGGTACCTTTGGTCTTATTTCAGGGGAAGGCGTAATCCGTCCGATGGGCGAACTGCTGGCGGTCTGCAATAACTATGTCAGCGGCGATTATGTGTGGAGCCAGAGCTCCAACGAACAGATTGAGTGTCTCGGATTTCGCAATCCGCACGCGGCCGGTTTCCTGATCGTCAATAAATCCGGCAAGTCGGTTACGGTGAAAATGTCGATATTGAATGTGCCTGCGTTCAAAGAGAGTCTCATCATCCCGGCGGCCCGGTCCTTTGCCATTACCGAGGCGGGATTCAATGCTTCACTGACCGCGTTTCCGAAAGAAATGATACTGGCGCCCTATGAAACCCGGGTCGTTGTCAATCCGCTGATTGGGAAATAGACGTTCTGCCGTCCGGGTTTACGCGGGAAAGCGTCACGATTACGCCTTGTGGAGTATTTTGCGGGATGACGAAAAAGATACATTGTCCGGTCATCCCGCAACTGCCTCATATTTCAATAAATCTCCGTCAGTCATCGTCAATATTTTTCATATTACTTTTGACTCTACCTTGCAATAACATCGAATAGGCATGCGTCGAGTGCGATTCGGTATTACCAGTCGCGGTCCGGGGTTTCGACCTCGGCGGCATAATCGAGTTGTGGTCCTTCGCGGAAAAACTCATTGTCCACGGAATCGTGCCGCAGAATTCCGAATGCACCGGTTTTCGGGTAATGAACGACATCCGGGTAGCGGACGCTGTCGAATTCGATGTATACGAGCGGTTCATTGGCGGAGGTGTTGGCGATCTTGTGGGCGCCGCCCGGAGCCGGAGGACAGAAAATCACGTCGCCGGCCGAAATCGTTTTTTCTCCATCTTCGGTCAGCACGATGCCGTTGCCGCTGATGATGTAAAAAACCTCTTCATTTACTTCGTGGTAGTGATAGGGGAAATTGGCCTTGCCCGGCGGCAGCCGGTAAAAGTAAACGCCGCATTGGTGTCCGGCGTCCCGGGGGATGACCGGAAAACGTTCGAATTCGTCGTGTTCTCCGAATTGCGTATGGACTGGGGAAATCTGTTCCAGCCTTGTTATCTTCAACTGGTCGTCGTGCATGGGGGCTCCTTTCTGCCGGTCAACAACAGGGTTATGATTTTTTCCGGGCGCCGGGGACGAAACGGATGTCGCGGCAGTGGTTTTCGCCGAGGAGCTGGTTGATTTTGCCGAGCAGTTGGCGTTTGATCGGGCCGTTCAGTTCGCGGAGCCAGGCGCTGTGGGACACTTCCACTTCGGCGATGCCGTCGCGCAGGGTGACGGGGTCGGAAATGGCGGCAATCTGCTTGCCGGCAATCTCTGTCCAGGCTTCGCGCAGGCGAATGCCGTCTACAACTTCCGGCGAGGCGGCTTGCTGGAGAAATTTGTCGGCTAGATCACCTATTTTGACTGCTTTTTGGGTATAGGCGGCGCTTTCGGTCTTGGCACGTTCACGATCGTACCATTCCGCCAGGAGACTGCGCACAATCGTGCGGTTTTTGACTTCATCTTTCCGGGACATGGGTACAGTTATCCTGTCTAGCCAAAATCAACGCCGAAGAACGAAATCGGCAGTAAAACGGCATCCAGCGCCAATTTAAAAGGCGCTATCCCTCCCTGAATGACATTCTTCACCCCGGGACCGAATTGACCGAACGGAGCCAACAGCGTGCATCGGACCACGCCGAGCGGGAGGTATAAAATTTCGAGGACATCCTTGCCCATTTTCAGCAAGTGGGTGCCACCGCTTTTGAGTCCGCGTAATACATAGGGGGCGGCAATCTTGGCGGCCTTGATCGCGATCGGGGCCAGAATGGCAATGGTCACCGGGTCCATGGCCTTGGCCTCTTGAACTCGGAATACCGCAAAACCGATCATAAGCACGACCAGCAGCAAAACGGTTCTTCTCATCAAACGTATGCTCCGTTGTTTCTAGATTCTCTACAATATAATCCGATTTCCGGAAAAACCAAATAAACTTTTGGAATAGTTCCGGAAATAAACAAATTTTCATTATAACCAACTGATTGTTATAGGGTTCTCGCAACTTATCAAGGAGTCGGCTGTAGCGGATATTGAAAATGACGGAGGAGGGGGCGGTGATCAGAGTGCAATCCTTCTGGAGGCAATGCAAAAAAAAGGCGACCCGGTTCGGGCCGCCTTTTTCAGCTTTATTTTCGACAAGGGAATTAGTGACAGCCGCTGCAACTGCCGCAGCTTCCGCCGCAACTGCTGCCCTGACCGTAGAATTCCTTGATTTTGGCGATGACCGCATCCGCGGTGAAACCGAATTTCTCGGCAAGCACTTTGTACGGAGCGGAAGCGCCGAAGTGGTCGATGCCGATCGCCAGCCCGGACGGACCGAGCAACCGGTGCCAGCCGAAGGTGGTGCCGGCTTCCAGCGAAACGCGGAAGTTGCACCAGGACGGCAGGACTTCTTCCTGGTATTCCGCACTCTGTTTCAGGAAGAGTTCCATCGACGGCATGGAAACCACACGGACCTTGATCCGGTACTGTTCGGTCATGATTTTGGCGGTTTTCAGCGCCAGGTTGACTTCGGAACCGGTGGCGATCATGATCAGTTCGAATTCAGGATCGTCCAGGAGCACGTAAGCGCCCTTGGTGACGTCGATGTTCTTGGTGAGTTCGGGATCGATCGGTTCGAGATCCTGACGGGTCAGCAGCAGTGCCACCGGGCCGTCGGCCTTCATCGCGGCCGCCCAGCAGTGCGCCACTTCGTTGGCTTCGGCGGGACGGAACACGGTCATGCCGGGGATGGTCCGCAGCATGGCGATCTGTTCGATCGGTTCATGTGTCGGGCCGTCTTCGCCCACGTAGAACGAATCGTGGGTCAGGATATAGATCTGATGCAGGTTCTGGATCGCGGCCAGGCGCATGCCGGGCTTCATGTAATCGGAGAACACGAAGAATGTGGAGGTATAGGGGATGTTGACCCCGTAAAGCGCCATCCCGTTGCCGATCATGCTCATAGCAAGTTCACGGACGCCGAAATGCAGGTTTTTGGCGGCGCGGTTTTCGGCGTTGAATCCGGGTTCGTTCTTGATGTTGGACTTGGTGGAGGGGGCCAGGTCGGCGGCGCCGCCGAGCAGCGACGGGACCAGTTCGGAAACTTTTTGCAGGACTTCGCCGCCGGAAGCACGGGTGGCGACCGGTTTCGAGACCGGGGTGACTTTCAGCAGTTCTTCGAGCAGGTTTTCCGGAACTTCACGGTTCAGCATTTTGGAGATCAGCTTGGCCGGTTCGGGATTGGCGCTCAGGTAGGACTGGAATTTGCCGTCCCATTCAGCGGCGGCCTTTTCGAGTTCCTTGAGGCGGGCGCTGATGAATTCAGTGACTTCGGCGGGCACGTAGAAGGTTTCTTCCGGGAAGCCCAGCGCTTTGTGGGTGGCCATCAATTCTTCTTCGCCCAGCGGTTCGCCGTGGCTGGAGGATTTGCCTTGTTTGTTCGGTGCGCCGAACCCGATCTGGGTTTTGCCGACGATCAGGGTCGGGCGGCCGTCGGACTTGACGGCTTCGGCGAGAACTTTGTCGCACTGTTCGATATCGTTGGCGTTGTCGCAGTGGAGGACGCGCCAGTTGTAGGCTTCGAAGCGTTTGCCGACGTCTTCGGAGAAGGCGAGGTCGGTTTTGCCTTCGATGGTGATGGTGTTGTCGTCGTAGAAGACCACGAGGTTGTCGAGCTTCAGGTGTCCGGCCAGCGAAGCGGCTTCGGAGGTGACGCCTTCCATCATGCAGCCGTCGCCGGAGATGACGAACATTTTATTATCGACCAGGCCGGTGGCGTCGAGGCCGGTGCGCGCCGTGAAGTTCTTGTTGGCGATGGCCATGCCAACGGCGGAAGCGAAGCCGCTGCCGAGCGGGCCGGTGGTGATTTCAACGCCAGCGGTGTGACCGAATTCCGGGTGTCCGGGGGTTTTGCTTTCCCATTGACGGAACTGCTTGAGTTCATCCATCGGCAGTCCGTATTCGAAGAGGTGGAGCAGGGAGTAGATCAGCATGGAACCGTGTCCGGCGGAGAGGATAAAACGGTCGCGTCCAAGCCATTGCGGGTTTTTCGGATTGTGGCGCAGGTATTTGTACCACAGCGTAAAGGCGAAGTCGGCGCATCCCATCGGCATGCCGGGGTGTCCGGATTTGGCTTTCTGTACCCCGTCGGCGGACAGCAGTCTTACCGTGTTGGCGGACAGTTTATACAGGTCGAATTCGTTCATGGACTGGCTCCTTTTTTGAGTTTTTCATATGAACTGACATTGCTATTTAATATAATCCATTTATATTTTGATGTAAAATGGTAAGATAACAATAAATGATGAAAAATTCAAGTGCAGACTTAAGATGAGTGAAAAATTTATTACTTCTACTCTGAACAAAAAGAATCCGACGCAGGATAATTCACTGCGTCCGATCCGGTTCAGCGACTTTCCCGGACAGGATAAGGAGAAGGAAAAGCTTCAGCTCTTCGTGGCGGCGGCCAAGCAGCGCGGCGAGGCGCTCGGACACCTGCTCCTGAGCGGCCCGCCGGGATTGGGTAAAACCACGCTCGCCTATATCATCGCCAACGAAATGGGCAGTACGGTCAAGTCCTCCAGTGGTCCCGCCATCGAAAAACCGGGCGACCTGGCCGGACTCCTGACCTCGCTTCAGGACGGCGATATCTTGTTCATCGACGAAATCCACCGCCTGAACAACACGGTGGAGGAGTACCTTTACAGCGCGATGGAGGATTATTTCATCGACATCATGCTCGACCAGGGGCCCGGCGCCCGCTCGGTGCGGCTGAATGTCGCCCACTTCACGCTGATTGGCGCCACCACCCGGCAGGGGATGCTGACCGCGCCGCTGCGTTCGCGTTTCGGCATGGCTTGTCGACTGGAACTCTACAATCCGGAAGACCTGAAAACCATCATCTGCCGTTCCGCCGGGCTGTTGGACGTACATATCGAGGATGCCGGGGCCTATGAAATCGCCCGGCGCTGCCGCGGTACCCCGCGTATCGGCAACTCACTGCTGCGCTGGGCCCGTGACTACGCCCAGATCAAGGGTGTCGGCGACATTACGAAGGATATCGCCAACGCCGCGCTGACGATGTACGATATCGACGAAGACGGGCTTGACAGTATGGACAACCGACTGCTTCAGGTGATCATCGACTTCTATCATGGTGGCCCGGTCGGGCTGAAAACCCTGTCCGTGGCGGTGGGCGAGGAAGAACGCACCATCGAAGACGTGTACGAACCGTTTCTGATTCAGGAAGGCTTCCTGATGCGGACCTCACAGGGGCGCATCGCTACGCCGCGCGCCTGGCAGAAGCTCGGATTGAAGCCACCGGTCAATGTGCGGGGCAGGTATTCAGACTCCGACCAGCCGGAGCTCTTTGAGTAGGTCGAACGCGGTCAGTTGCTCTCTTTATCGCCGGTGAAAGCGGGGATTGCCTGCGGCGTATAACGTCCGAAATTCGGCATGTAAGCCTGATTGGTGCGCTGAGTGGACAGGTTCAGACGGTCAACATCCACGCCCAGCCAGGTGGCGATGGCTTTTTCGAGGGCTTCCTGCTCGTTGGAGGACTGGGTGCGGTAACTGTAAAGTTTCGCGTAAGAATCCGGCATCCCGTAGACCAGGCTGGCCGCCGTCGCGTAATTGTCGAAAAAGCTGGTGAAAAAACTGTTTTCGGGGCTGTGGTCGGAACGCGGTTCGATTTCACTGAGAGGTTTGAACTTATAGCCGTTTTCGGCGGAATAGGCGCTGTTGGAAAGATAGTCGTCCACCAATCCGCTCTGGTTGATCGTATTGTACATGGGTTCGTCGTCGGCGGTAAAGGGAAGTTCGTCGTTTCCATAGGACCAGGAATAGATGTCGCGCCGTTCGATCAGGTAACTGTCGGTGGCGTTCAATACGCCGGTTTCGGCGTTGACCTTGCTGCTTTTCAAGGTTTTGATGTTGGTGATGCAGAGGCCGGAGACGAAGAGAATGGCGACGAACACCGACAACATGCCGATGAGCCCGGCGCACATTTCCACCAGGGCCTGTCCTTTTTCGGTTTTCGGATGATGTTTCATGATCGGCGGCTCCTTTACAGACGCGGCGGTCCGACGTTCTGTCCGCGGTAATAGGTTCCGCCCGAGGTGGTGTACGTATAACGGTAATATTCCTCGTTGGTCACGTATTTGTCCGGGCGGCTCTTGTAAGTCAGCAGATATTTTGACGTTTTCGGTTCGTCGGGGTCCTGATAATGCCAGTTGTACTGGCTCTCGCGTGACAGTTCGTTGGGCATGGGGCCCACATAGGCCTGCTGGAGCCATCCGGCTCCGGCGTCGAGCCCGTCGGCGACGCGGTCGGGATCGTATTTGTAGTCGTCCTTGAACGCTTCCTCAAAGGTGACGCTGTAGAGCTCGTAATCGGGGTTCCAGATACTGCGGCGGAATTTGACGTTCTGCAGGATCAGCAGCGCTTCATAGTAACTCTCGGTGCCCGTTGGGGGACTGGTCGAGACGACGATCATGTTATTGCTGGAGTCGGTCTGGCGAATGGTGGCGGGGTTGAGGGTGTTGAGCCCGCTCAGCCACATCAGGAAACGCTCGAGATTGGTGTATTCCGAACGGAACATGTTGTAGGAAAACATGGTGCTCGGGATCATTGACACGCCGTGAAAGACCGGCAGGACCAGCCCGCTTTCCTGCGGCGGCGTGTCGCTGCCCAACTGGCCGAGGACTTTAGCGGCGACGCCGCCGAAACTGTCGAAACGGGGATCGCTTCCCACCCGGAACTTCATCTGCGAGGTCTGGCGGACGATGCCCCCGGACTCGGTCGTTCTTTTCAAGGCGTTCAGAGCGGCGGCCTCGGTTTGTTTGTAACCGGTCGTAGAGCTGCTGATGTCGGTGCGGTAGCGGCTGACCGTCTGAATCCGCTCATAGGTCTGCGCGGCAGCGACCGGGCCGTTGTACATGGATGAATTCTTGATTTTGTCGCGGAGGTAGGAGCCGTCGTACCAGCCGGCGTCGCCGGGGTCGGTGTCGTGGGACCATTCGCCGCCGTAGGTGCACCAGGTGATCGCGGACAGGAGCTCGGACTTGAGCATGGGCGTTTCATTGCCGGTAAAATAGCTGTAGATGCTCGCCAGCGTGTCGTAATCATAAGGAGTATAGGAGGAGAAGCTGATATAAAGCGGGTAGATTTCGCTTTGCTGGGGGAATGCATTCAAATTATAGGAAACTTTCCACCAGTCGCCTTCCCAGAACGATTCCGGCTGGGTCAGAATACCCCAGTCTTTCAGGATGACTCCGGCGATGTTTTCGACACCGTAGCGGTCCAGTTTCAGGATGGTTTCATAGATACTTTCCTCGGCCAGCCACGGGGGCGTGATTGAGGTCATCATGGCGATGCCGGTGCCGCGCATGGCCAGGCCGCGGTCGTAAATATCGGTCAACATGCTCAGGTAGGGGTAGCGCCAGGCGTAATAATGGCAGTATTCGTAATCGGTGTAGCGGGCGTCTAATTCAAGTTTGCGGCGGTAATCGCGTATGTCGTCGTAAATGTATTTCTTGTTGGAATCGAGGTTGCTTTCGTTCTTATAACGAGACTCGCCCTCGTCGAAAACGGAATCCCGGGTGGTCCTGGCGGTGTCGTAAATGCTCACGCCATTGTATTTCCCGGCTTGCTGGGCCGCGCCGAAAGCGATCAAGGGACCGACAAAAGCGATGCGCGACTGCATTTCGGTGATGGCGCGGCAGGAATGGCTCACATATTGGCGGGTCTCCGCTAGAACTTCCGCCTCGGTGCCGGGGGATGGCGTGAAATCTTCGAGCATGGCTTCGCTGGCCTTGACCAGATTGAGTTCGCCGATCAGGTTCAGTGAATTGCGCTGCCATTCTGCGGCGGTGAGGGCGGCGGCCTGTTCGGCGGTTTCCACCTTCATTTTGGCGCGGATGGCGAGCTGGAGGTCGAAGATGAAAATAACCATCATCGCCAGGACGATCATGATGACTACGCTCAGGAGCAATACTTGTCCGCGTTCATTTTTTCTCATGGCTACAGACTCCCGTTGCCCTGCGCGTCATTGTCGCTGACCAGATAGTTGTCGGAATAATTGATCATCTGGGTGGTGGCGCCGGCGACATTCACGGTCGGGGCCTTTTTCCGGGTTTCATAAGGCCAGAGCGGCTTGTTCAGGATTCGGACGACGCCGGTCACTTTGTCGCTGCCGGTTTCGCCGTAGATCGACAGGTGCGGCTGATTGGGGCTGACGTCCTGTTCGCCCCAGTATTCGAAATTGACCCCGTATACCCCGGCGCGGTCGAACTGCATATAGTCTTTCGCGCGCGCGGCGGAATCGCTTTGCATGGAATTCAGGTTGTTCGGCGGGCGGATGACCGACAAATCCCGACCGCTGGCGGGCATGGCCGCCACCCGGGCCGCCCTGCGGGTGGTCGCGGGACGGTATCCCAGCGCCCACGATTTGGCGGCGTAGAACGAGGAATATTCGCAAATCATGTTGGCCACGGTGAAATCGAAGATCCGGTACATGCCGAAAAATATGAACATCAGGACGGCAATAGCCATCATGGTCTCCACAATCGTTGCGCCGCGTTCACCATGCTTTCTCATAAAATACTCCGCATTTTGATATTGCATGAAATATACAGCGTACTTCATGGTTTGTCAATCAGGGCAAAATTCCGGCCTCTGAAATGAGGTGAACTTCATTATTATTGAATATTTCATTGAGCATTGATGCGGGAAGGCTTGCCTGTTGCTCGAAAAACGGAACAGATGGGAAAGGTCAGCGGCGTTTGCGGTCGGGGATCAGTACCGGATCGGTCAGGTCGAGGCGGTCGTCGCCCGCAGGCGCGGCGGAGGTTCTGGTGGTTTTAATAACCGTTTTCGGCGCGGACGGAGTTTTGGTCCGTACCGCCGGAGCCTTCACCCGTACCGCCGGTGCGGGGGGACTGACTTCGGCGGCGTCGAGCGGCGGGGGCTCGGCTTTGGGCTGATCGTCCTTGCGGAACGTGGTCTGTTTCAGTTCTTCGGTCCATTCGCCGGGTACCTGGGCGGGATCAACGTCGCGCGGTTCGGGGTCCGACAACAGTTTTTCGCGGGTGTAGACTTTAAGCTTGGTAATGCCGTCTACCGGCGGTTGCAATACCCACGCGGCCGCGTCGGAAAGATACAGTTCATCCCCGTGTCCCGTGATCCGTACCGCCAGTTTCTTGCTGTTCACTGGATTCTCCAGCAGGATTTTCGATCCTGGCGGCAGGTCGGGGTGGGTCGCGGTAAAGGCCGTTTTCGCCCGGAACCAGTCCCATCCGTCGGCTTCGGCACAACGGCGGGGCAGGGCGTCATGGTAGGGATGCCATTTCCCCCAGGTGGGCTGGGGGCCCCATTGATAAGCCCACATGCCGCCCGCCACCAACAGCAAAATCAGGCAGAGCCGCCGCAGTCCGGCGCTTTTGTCCAGCACTTTGGCGCTCCCGCGAAAGAGCGCGACCGGAATATAGAAGACCAGGGTGAAAAATTTACCAAGGAAGATGAAAAACGAATTGGACGGCTTCCAGAACCATGTCGCGCCGTCGAGTTCGCCGATTGCTTTCCAGATACCCTTGAACATTTCACCGAGGCCGCGCAGGATCAGCCAGAGCAGCAGGAACGGCAGTTCGATTATTTTCCACAAACCCCATGTGAATCCGTCCAGCAGGACCGCTGGCGGGCTCTTCTTCTTCGGGGTGGGTGGCATCCCGGCATTTTCGGTCATTTACAGTTTCCTGTGGATGCGGCAATGATAGACGTTTACCCAGTCCGGCTCTCCTGAAATCACTTCCATGATCCGGAAACCGGCCCGTTCCAGCAGGCCGGTCATAATCCAGTCAAGCGTGCTGTATTCCTGCCGGATATGACCGATGAAATTAGCTCTGGAGCCGCCGAGGTTCCAAGCGGTGGCCCGTTCAAAATAACCGTCGAAATCGTCGGGTGAGGGGCAGAATACCACATCGTGCAGACAGAAATTGCCGTCCGGTTTGAGCCATTTGTTGATACGGATCAGCGCCGCCATTTTCCAGAGGTCCGGCAGATGGTGCATGGCCATGCCGGTGATGACGGCGTCGAACGAATCCGGCGCCCCTTCGTAGGAAAGGAAGCCCGCTTGGACGAATTCGATGTTTTTCAGTTTTTCTTCGGACGCTTTGCGCGAGGCGTATTCCAGCATGGGCGGTGAAATATCAAGCGCGGTCACATGGCAGCCGCGGGCGGCGGCCCGGCGGGCCAGCGCACCGGTTCCGGTGCCGATTTCCAGCAGGCGTCCGCCCGGCTGGAGGTCGGTCAAACGGAGAAATTCATCGACTTCGCGATCGATATCGCGGAATTGCCGCATTCGTTGGTCGTAGGCGGCGACCTCTTCGGCGGACTCATAATCGGTTCCGATCTGGTGGAACTCGTCCCATTGCCATTCCGGTTTCATAATTACACCTTTAATGAAGAAGT
>CALABZ010000160.1 GCA_937888615.1 uncultured Lentisphaeria bacterium
ATTTATTTCCCTATTTCTATGAGGAATATAGTTGACTTTTTGGCTTTGTCAATGTACTTTTAACAAAAAGAGCGGAAATAATTATTTGCAAGATCCTGCAAATAAGCAAATAATAATATTTTATAAAGGGAATACGGGAGATGCATCTTATCGGGCGGATAGTGGGAGAACAGGTATCGGGAGAAGTGGAAAGGGTTTTGACTTATGATGTATGATGTGGTGTTCGGCAGCGGCTTTATCGGGGTTTTTATCTGGGCATTGCTGTTTGCCACCTCCACCGGCGCGGTGGCGATTGCCATCCGTTGCTGGTGGGTGCTGCGCCGACAGCGGTTCAAGCCGGAATTCGTCGAAACGCTGATGCCGTATTTTCAGGCGCAAGACTGGAACGGCGCTTACGCCCATGCACAGCAGGACGGTTCCATCACGGCCCGGATCGCCTTCACGATCCTGAGCGTGGCCTATTGCAAAACCAAAGCTGAACGGCAGGAGATCGCCGTTGCGGCGCTGGACCGGGAAGCGAGAGCCATCCAGCGTCAGTTGAACAGTTTGTCGATGTGCAGTAATATAGCGCCGATGCTGGGGTTGCTGGGGACCGTGACCGGGATGGTGGATGCCTTCATGGGGTTGGGAACGGCGATGGGACCGGACAAGGCTTCGATGCTGGCGGTATCGATTTCGCAGGCATTGTACACGACCGCGGCGGGGCTGCTGATTGCGATCCCGGCGATCGTGATGCTGGTCTTTTTCCGCAACCTGCTGGAGCGCCGGATGGAAGAGTTGACCGAATCGGTCGAAAAAATTCTGGAAGCAATACCGGAGGCCTGATGCGTTACAAACTCCCGGAAAACGGCGGCGGCATTTCGTCCGGCTCTTTATCAAGCATGATCGACATCATTTTCCTGCTGATCATTTTCTTTGTCGTGACGGCCAGCTTCGACCGCGAACAGATCGATTCCGAGGTTGCCTTGCCGGAAGTCAACTCCGCCGCCATCAAATCACTGCCACAGGAACGCCTGATGATCAACGTGTTGAAAGACGGTTCGGTCAAGGTCGGATTCCAACATCTGCCCCGGAACGAAGTAACCGGAAAACTGGGTGCCGTCATGAAGTCGCTGAAAGCCGACCGCGCGACCGTCCTGATCGTCAATGGCGACCGCGAAACCCCGTATAAATATATTTCCGCAGTGATGAATATCGCGGCCCGGGCCGGATACTCGCAGGTACGGATCAATGCGGAAGTCAAAGCGGAGGAGGGCGGGAAATGATCCGATTTCCATCCGTTCCCCAACCGGAAGAATCGCAAGGCATGTCGGCGATGAGCGACGTGGTGTTCCTGCTGTTGATTTTTTTCATCGTCACGATGTCGAGTTATGCGGAAATGACGCTGCTGGAAACAAACCTGCCGACCGCGTCCGGGGCGGCCTCGACCGACGTGGAGCTCCAGAACAGTGTCAAAATCGAGCTTACCGCAGGCGGCCAATACGTTATCAACGGCACGTCCCAGGCGCCGGAAAACCTGAGGCGCCTCCTGAGTCGTTACGCCCGGCTGATGCCGGACGCCGAATTCCTTCTCCAGTGCGAACCGGAAGCCAAACATCACCAGCTCGTGACCCTGCTCTCGGAATTCGCCAAGCACAAATTAAAAAACCTCAAGCTCCTGAAAGCCGAATAGTAACAAAATATTCAGAAGGAGGGGTAGTGCCGGCAAGTTCGCGCGTTTTCCAACACCGTATCAGTAAAGGCACCAGAGGAAATCAATTTTTGTTGATGAGCCTGGTTGATCGGTTTCCCTGAGGACAGGCGTCTACCTGATTGAGGCGGTAAGCGCCGGGAGAACAGGAAAAATGACGGCGAAACACCCGGATAAAATAGGTTGCGCAGGAATATCCGCAATGATCGGCAATTTCGTTGACCGTAAGGTTGGTTTCTTCCAGCAGGCATCCCGTCTGCCGATCGGCGCCATCCGGCATGTTCATCGGACGGCAGTTGCGGTTGGAATTACTGGCCGAGGCCGGACGGACACGGCAATTGCGCACCGAGATTCGGCATGATTATGCATTCATGTCGGAACAGACCGGTACGCTGTGGAAAAAATGGATGATTCCGGCAGTTGCTGTCACGGTTTCATGTTCGAATTGACCCGGTTGCTGGCAGAACCGATATCGAAAAACGCGTATCGCTAATTCATCGGCAAATCCTGTCGGATCATCAATCTATTCCCATATATAATCACTGTCCGACAGGGGCATTATCGCAAGTTCAGGGGTATTTCGGAAAACCGGGATCAATACTTCGCGCAGTATCCCGGCATCGACCAGGCGGGAGATCCCTTTGCCGATCCGGCCGTAGGCAATGCCGTTTTCACGGGCGACAAGATGTTCCATATCCGTATAGAAATCTTTTTTGGGGGCGTGCCAGTGATGCTCGATTGCCTGTACCGCGTGGTTGTGATCAATCACGTAAAGGGTTGAAGTATTTTCGGTATGCAGTCCCGGTACGCGTGCTTCTATTTCCAGCGCATGCAAACAGGTGTTGCAGGTGAAATTAACCCCCAGAAACAGGATGTGCGCTCCATTTCGCATGATCTTGCCATAGGGACTGTCCGGCGACCAGGGTGTGTTGGCGTCCAGGTGGCCTTCGGTATAGAAAGCCGCTCTCTTGCCGCAGGCGGTTATCGAATGGACCGGATGCAGACTCCTGACCGCATTTTTTCGTTTGCGGAAAACATTGGACAATGCCCCCACGGTGGACCGGGTATGCTCGACATGAAAAACCGGCTGGGCGGGATTGACGTTGCCGGAGACGGTGGACATCATCAGTGTTCCCTCCGGGCCGAGGATTTCCAGCAGGGCATCGATAACGGTATCGGCTCCACCGTCGACCGGACCGATCCGGCGCAGGGATGAGTGCATCATCAGGTCCATTCCCGGCTTTATGCCGAGTTCTTTGAATTGGGAAATCAATTGTTCTCTGGTCACATTGGCTCCTTGTTTATGGTGGAATGTTTTTTCTTGAAATCCTCCTGTTGAGGAAGGCATAGTTTGGTAATGCGCATGTCGAAAGATGGCCCGGAGCGCCGTTCACTCAGCGGGCTTTATCGTCACGGCATACGAGACGAACGGTCATTCGTCCAACTTATCCAGAAGGTTTCTTGCTTCACGGACCGCTTCTTCCGACAGGCAGGACAGCGAAAACATGTCTTTTTTCAAATAATCATCCCGGTGTATGGTTTGACCGCCGTTCCATTCCATTCGGGAGGCTCTGGTCCGGTAGCCGTTGACGATATGGTACTCATTGGCGCCGGTTTCGCGGACAATCGCTTCAAGTTCCGTCCGGGTGTCGAAATCGGCTCCCAATCCCAACATGATTTTTATCCTTTCCGATGCCCGTGCCAATATTCGCAGCAAGGTTTTCCGGTCAAATGTCGCTTCCTGCTGCTGGCCGATGGTCAAAATGCGGTCGCATCCGCAATCAATCGCCTCCTCCAGCGTACAAAGCGGATCGCGTGCGAAATCAAACGCCCGATGGAGGGTGACTTGTCTGTCCCCGACCCGCCGGACCATGTCCTCCATGCGTTTCCGGTCCAGCCTGCCGTCGGCGGTCAGGATGCCGCACATGATGCCGTCAGCGCCCGCCTCGACCGCGATTTCCACATCGCGCTGCATGGTTTTAAATTCATTTGCCGAATAAAGGAAATCTCCGGCCCGGGGACGGATCATGACCATAAGTTTTAAAGGACCGGCGGCTTCCACTGCCGATTTTATCAGCCCGGCGCTGGGGCTAAGCGCTCCTTCCAACGGGCTTGAATACAATTCCGCCTGATCGGCTCCCCCTTTTTCCGCGGCAAGAACATCATCAACGGTCCTTGCTCCGACTTCAAGAATATGCTTCATCTTATCTCTTTTTTTTAGCTGTTGCGTTCTCAAACTCCATGCTGATCTTTACCTGTTCGCGGAAGGGGCGGATTTTATTTTGAAGGTTTTGATTTCGAAAGGCGTGAAGCTGATTTGCGCGGTGCCGTTTTCGGTCCCGACGGGGACGCTTTCGGTCCACTCCAGCAGATTGGTTTCCAACAATTGTGCATTGTCGTTGGCCAGCTTCAGGAGCGCCTTCGAATGTCTTCCTTTCGTTTCCACCAGACGGATAACATGGCAATCTTCTTTTTCCGCTTTTTTGAGCGCTTCCAGTGATACGTTTTCGGACGCAAGCGAGCAGGGCGCGGAAACGCCGCCGCAATAGCCGTCGAATATCAGCGGGGTACGGTTAAGGCACGCCGCTTCATGCATGACGCGGGAGTCTTCCAGGCATTCGGTATGGGGCAGCAGGCTGTAGGTGAAACCCTGAATCCCCTGATCCGCATCCCAGTCCGGGTATTTGGGGGAACGCAACAGGCAAAGGTCCATTGCCGAGTTTGAGACTTTATGTCCGTATTTGCAGTCATTGAGCAGGGCCACCCCGTATGACGATTCGGATAAATCGACATAACGTTGTGCCGCAACTTCAAATTTGGCGATGTCCCAGCTTGTATTGCGATGGGTGTTGCGCTTGACAAATCCATATTGGATGTCGCAGGACGATTCGTTGACCGACAGGGCGACCGGGAATGATACCCGCAGCATCCGGCGTGATTCGTGCCAGTCGACTTCGGTGATGAAATCCAGACGTTTACTGCCCGCCGCCAGGGATATCTGCTGGGAAATACGGGAATTCCCGATGGACAGTTTGAAATTGATTCCCTGACGGATCGCCCCGTGGAAACTTTCCGGAACAGCTTCGGACGAAGCGTTTTCGATGAACTCCTGTTCATAGAAAAAGTCCACGTCCCAGGCATCCCGGCTGTTGGGTTGGTCTATATACAGGGAGAGAAGATTGCCTTTGGTGTTCTTTTCCAGAACGTCGCGTCCGGCTTCCTTGTCGTAGGCGGCCAGAAGTTCGGCGGCGGAGTTGAACTCATACCGGATCAGGTCGTTTTCCAGAATCAGGCTGTCGCTCCGGGAGGCGGTGTTGTCGATAGCCGCGCCTTTGCGGAATGTGGCGGAGGCCATCGCCGGAATATTCGCCCGGATATAGACGCTGTCGTTTTCCGTCTGCGCGGGCAATGGGCGACCGTCTTCGCCGATGACTTCGCAACCGGCCCATGAGGAGGGCAGGGGCAGCGGTGAATCATAGTCGCAGGACAGTGTGTTTACCGCTACCAGCGAGTCGGGAGATATCTGGAATAATTGTTCGGCGGCGGCGAGTTGCAGGGCGGAACAGGTCGCCAGTTGTTCCGCGTGTTCTTTTTCCGTGACCTCATATACTTTACGGATGGAGGAACCCGGGAGAATGTCGTGGAACTGATTAATCAGCAATACCTTCCATGCGTGGTCGAACTGTTCTGCCGGATATTCGCCGAACGGCAGACAGGAGCAGAGAAATTCCGTGGCCGCAAGCGCCTGTTCCAGTTTGCGGTTGCCCCGCTTGGTCCGGGCCTGCGAGGTAAGTGTTCCGCGGTGGAGTTCCAGATAAAGTTCTCCGACCCATTTGGGCAATTTGTCCTGATACCGGGCAATGCGGTCGAAAAAGGCGTCGGCGCGACCGAACTTGAATTTCGGACATCCTTCCAGATCGGCAAGCCTGAGGCCGCGTTCGATATATTCTTCGCTGGGCCCGCCGCCGCCGTCCCCGAGACCGAAAAGCGAGATGAACTCGTCCATGAATGAATTTTCATTGAAGTTGTTCTGGGCGCGAATCAGCCCCTGCGGGCTTACCATGGCGTTGTAGGTATTCTCGGGGGGGAAATGGGTCAACACTTCGGAGCCGTCGATGCCGCACCACATGAACGTATTGTACGGGAACTGGTTGAACTGGTTCCAGGAAATCTTCTGGGTCAGAAAGTAGTCGCATCCGGCCTTTCGGATGATTTGCGGCATGGCGGCGGAGTACCCGAACACGTCGGGAATCCAGAGATTTTTCACATCGACGCCGAACTCATCCATAAAAAAGTTTTTGCCGTGCAGGAACTGCCTGACCATCGATTCCCCGCTGATCAGATTGCAATCGGCTTCCACCCACATGCCGCCCTGGAGTTCCCATGAACCGTCCGCCACGCGCTGTTTGATCTTCTCATAAAGTTCCGGGTAGTGCTCTTTGACAAAGGCGTAATGCTGCGGTTGCGACGCGCCGAATACATAGCCCGGATATTTGTCGATGTTGTAGATCTGGTTGGCGAAAGAACGGGCGCATTTGCGGATTGTTTCGCGTACCGGCCAGAGCCAGCCGGTATCAATGTGAGCATGGCCTACGCCGGTAACGCGTATCGCGGAAGCCAGGGCGGGGAGCTCAAGAATGCATTTGAGCGATAACCTGGCTTTCGCGGAATTATCCGCATTACCGGCGTAGATATTGATACATTCGTTCAGCGCGGCGAGAATACGCGCCGAACGATAATCTTTGGGACCGAATTCTTCCAGCATTCCCAGCAATATTTCGACATCGAGGCGCAGGCTCCAGAGTTCGGTATTCAGGATGCCGACGCGAAGTCTGGTGACTTTGCCGGTATAATGTCCGCCGGGGCTGGGGCAATCGGATGCCGGATCGGTATCCATCTGCATTCCGAGAAGACCGTTGGCGGCGGCTTCGATCCATAAATCGATTTTTTCATTACCGGTGGCTTTATCGCTGAACCGGAAGATTTCTTTGCGAAACTCACTGCAGAATATCGAGCCGTCGGTCAAGCCGTAATACGGCACGCCGTGGTCGTCGAACAGCAACGCTTCGCCGCCGAATCCGAGGTGAAGCGCCACGGTTTGGCCGGCCCATTCGGCCGGGATTTCGCCGGTGAGGTGGAACCAGGCGCTATCCCAGGTCCGGCCCCATTCCTCACCTTCTCCGATTGCTTGATATTTTCCATCAAGCCGGTCACTGAATTTTACCGGTTCCGTGGAGCGTCTGAATTCCGCATTGAGCGGGCGTGTTGTCGTGAATAGTTGATGACAACTGCGTTCATAGAATTTTTTCGCCCTTTCCCGATAAATATTGAACTCTTTTTCGTGCATTCTCTGATTTTCCCCGAAGCTGTAAATGTTTTTTTAGAAGTGTACTGTATGCCGCTCCATCGGGAGGGTTTCGGAATGGTAGACCGTTTTGCCGTCAAGCAGTACACTGTATCCCTTGGCCGCATCGTCGAAATAATCCTTGTTATCGGGACGATCCCAGCGGATTTCGACGTCTTTTCCCCTGAACTTCACCCGCCAGCGGAGATATTCCATTTTCGGATTCAGCGCAGCCGGAAGCACCGAAAAGCCGTCCTTGTCCGGGGTGAAACCGATAATATGTTTTATCATCATGTCCAGGCCCCCCGATATCTCGGTGGCGAACAGGAAAACCCGGTCGGTCAGTTGATCCGGCCTCTGATAGCCGGAGGCGCAGGCACCCTCTTTGCGCATGAAAAGAGCGATGGTTTTCCACGTAATCCAGGCCGAGGATTGCTTGTCATAATTGACAATACCCATTTCCACCAGCCAATTGTTGCGTCCGCAGATATCGCCCGACCAGTGGGTTCTGCGCCCGGGGGTATCCATGGAAATCGTGGGAATGGCATATTTCGTGTTGAATTCGAGTGGATTTTTCAGGTGTACCAATACTTTTTGAGCTTGTTCCTTCGAGGAAATTTCCGCGAGCATCGGGGTGAAACTGCTGGCCGCTTTGCAATAAAGTTTGGCATGATCATCCTGAAAAATATCATAATAAAAGCCGCTTTTTTCGTCCCACATCAGCCGATTGATGTCCCCGGTCAGCTTTTTGGCCTTTTCCCGGAAAACCGGCACGTTCGCATCGTCTCCGAGAATCTCAGCCATGTTTGCCAGAATTTGATATTCCCGCACCAGATAGCTGTTGAGGTCCACCGGCAAAATCGGACGTTCAAAATTTTGCAGGTTCTTGTTGAAACCGCCCCAGGCGTAACGGATGGAATCATCCCAGCCGACCAGGTAACTGTTTTTCTGGATCACCATGTCGCCGTCCATATCTTTCAGGTAGCGTTCCTGATTGCGCTTGATCGCCGGATACAGTTGACGCAGGAAGTCCAGGTCTCCGGTGCGCAGGTACAGTTCCCAGCCGGCCATTGTCGTCAGCCCGAAATTAATCTGGCCCTTATTGCTGAAATGGAGGATCATGTGTTCCAGCATTTTCAACTGTTCAGGAGAGTTGAACCAACGTGCCCCGGTGACAATATGAGCCGTGTCTTCATCCCACCAGAACGGGAGCCAATCGGGATATTTCGACGGGCAGATGTAGTCCAGTGACCCGTCCTGCTTGGTGAACGTGTCCGCTTTGAACACGTAAAAACACCAGTAGTAGAACTGCATGAGACGCTTGTCGCTACATTCCAGTTGCGGTACGTCGTGTTCAAAGAAGTTTTCCCACTCCTGATGGCTTGCGGCGAAAAATTCCGCCGGTGCTTTCAGAGCGGCCGCAATCGCTTTGCGGGTGACTTCCGGGGTCTTGGATATGCTTGACACGATGACGAGGTCCAACGTGTCGTTTTGTCCGGTGATCGGAACGCTCACGCTTGCCCGCGATTCCGTGTCGATCTTGATTTTGGAGGCATATCCGGCTGGATACGGCTTGACCTTATGATCGGCGAATGAGATTTTCGCATCCGGAAGATTGATTCCGAACCATTGCGTATAGCCTTTATGCACATCCGTGTTGATGTCAAACCGGATCAGGCCGTCTTCGATACGACCGGCCGCCTGACCCATGCTTTTCAGGGTCAGTGTCAATTCGCCTTTTCTGCCTTTCAAACCGCTTATGTTCGTCCGGCAGACGACGGTGTCGTCATGCAGGGCCAGTTCTTCCCGGACCCTGATGTTTTGCCATTGAAAGATCTGTCCCGTACAGTCCGGCCGCCAGTAACGGCTGTTCGGGACCGGAGCAAAATCAATTTTCTTGCCGTTGAGCTGCATTTCCAGAACGGCGCTTTTTTCAATTGTCTGGCGGGTAAAGCTTTTCCGCAAGTCTGCCGGTTTGTACCAGGCGCCGAAGCCGGGTTCGTCCAGCAGACGGCAGTTCAGGTTGTTGTCCACGGAAAAATTGATATCGCCGCGTTTCAGGAAGGCGCAGATATCCTCGGCGGAACAATAAAATCCGAATCCGGTCAGGCATAACAACAGAAGAATGAATTTCCGGCACTTGCTTCCCGCGAAGACGTTGGCGCGGGAAGGGGAACCCCATGCTTTTTCTGCTTGCCTGTTCACTCTTGTCCCTTTTTTAATCATTTCAAATCTCCTTTATGATAAAATTATTGCAGATTTTTCTTTTTTTACTTTTCCCATCATTTCAACGATCCTTAATATCGGCACAAATGATAGTTCGCAGTTATTTTAATTATCGGTAGCCGAGGCGGCTTTCAGGGCCGCATCACGGACGTAGTCTTCAACGGATTTTCCGGCCTTTTTGGCCGCAGGTTCGACAATCTGCCATTGCGGGACGGAGAAATGGAAGTTGACTCGCGTCGAATTTGGGTAAGTGCTCCAGATTTTCTGGAGTTCCGCGATCTGATCTCCGGGAAGCCCGAATGCTTTCAGGATGCCGCGGGCCATCATCTGATCTCCCTCGCGGGCCATATGAACGCCGTCAACCGTCAATTTCTTTTGCCGATGATTCAATTTCACGCTTGGGTCGGCAACAATTTTCTGCATATCGGCATTGAGGTCGGCGATCGGCAGTTTACGTTCCGCCGCCAATTTCCGCAGAAAATCATTATACGCCGCCAACTGTTTATTCATTTCATCCTCCGGTTTCTCCGAAATCATGGTGGCGGTCAGGAGCATAACCTTGATACCCTTGTTCTGCGCCATATCGACCATGGCCGTCATATTCTTTTTATAGTCTTCAAGCTTCACACCCTTTTCCCCGTGCCAGACGTCATTCACGCCGCAGCTGATCAGCACCCATGCGGGAGCCTGACGTAGAACATCATTTTCAAAACGTTTGATCATATGCCTTGACGTGTTTCCGCTGACTCCGCAGGGGACAAGAATGATCTTGACGCCATTCCGTGCCAGACCTTCCTGGACCAGATGCAGATAGCCGTTTGGTTGATTCACCCATCCGGCCCAAGTGATGGAATCGCCCATAAAGGCCACCTTGTCACCCGATTTGACCAGCACTTCTCCGCAAAGCGGCAAGGTTATAGCTGCCGCCAGCAGGGCAATAAGCATTTTTCTGTAGTTCACTGCTTTCTCTCCTGAATATTTAAAGAATTCTTATAATTTTGTGATATCTTCCAGTTCGAAGAACGGCGTTAACTGGATGAAATTCAATATCAGTTCCTCGCCGTTGCCGGCCTCGGCATTGTCGAAACAGATTGTCGCCTGCGGTGATTGGGCGCGAAAAACAATCTTCCGGACATTCAGCCGGGGAGTCTTGTTCCTTTTTTCCGGACGGTCGTCAAGGAGGCACAACTCCTTTTCAGGGAGAATATCCACGCCGGATATCTTGACGTTGATCCCATATTTCCGAATGGCGACGCGTTCTTTTCGTATTTCGTCGAGATCGGCCGTGATGAAGTTCAACGCATAAAGTTTGCCGGGAACCAGACCGGAGACGGTTTGCTTCAAAAACGCGGTCTGATTGTTTTTCTTTGTGAACAATGCATACGTATCGCTTGAATTGCCCCATCTTTTCTGGATTTTCGTATACAGCCCCTGCTGTTTTTCGGCCGTTACGCTTCCTGATTTATACCAGTTGCTGAACCCTTGAACGAAGTCGCCGTTTTTCAGCAGTCCGGGATTATAGGCAAACCCGAAACGGTCCGACAGCATGTCTTTCTTGCCGTCAATGGCGTAATGACGCAGCAGCGCATAGGCCCAACGGGAGATTTCCTCGTCCGCGTAGTTGAACTCATAACAGCCCAAGCCCCGCAGGTTTTTAAATTCCGGGTGGTTGGCCAGCATATTCATTTCCATATCCAGGGCATACTTGAAATCAACATTCGGCCGGGAGTTCAGCGAATAAAATCCGCCGCGGCTGAATACGCCAAGTACCATGCTGGTCGCCGTTTCCGCTTCCGGGCAGAAGCGCTTGTATTTTGCCATGGTGCCGCACAGCATGTCATTCAGGTAATTCTGCTGTTCCGCCCTGGTATCGTGGACAATGCAATAAGATTCGCACAGCAGGCGTCCGCGCCCTTTCGTCACATTAATCGCCGTGGTCATGAAGTCGGTATGCAGAATGGTGGTCGGTTTCCCTACAATCCAGGTGTAAATCAACTTGTCGTTCGGGTTCTTTAATTGACGGAGGAACCGGGCGTAATCGCCCAGCGCCTGCGGTGAAGTGAAAAAACACTCATCCATGGCGACGCCGTTGACTTCCGATACATAACGGGAATATATTTTCTCCCAGTATCCCAACATGCTCTCGGTCGTACAGGGCGCCTTGAATATGCCGTAGTTGGAAACCATGATACCGCCATATTTCTTGTACAGCGGGGGAACGGCGGCTCCCAGCGCCTGATTGGCCACGTTGGTGTTCTTCAAGGCATATTTTTCCGCAAATTCATTTCCACGGAAAAACGTCGGATACGATAATATTTCCGGCACCGACGTCACCGTCAGAGTTCCGGCATTTTCGGATTCCAGGCCGATCATATGAAGGCCGCCCTTCACCTGGCGGAACATTTCCGGCATTTCAGGGAGGGGTTCACCATCCAGTTTAATTTTGCTGCCCGGAGTGGATTCCAAACGGATCCAGCCGTCATACGGCGCATAGAATGCGTGCTCGGTACCGGTGACGTCGGAGATGGAGAGCAGTTCCGTCACCAGATTATTGCGTCTTTTCCATTGGTCGGTTTTGATTTCAGGAGACGTGATCAGCGTTATTTCGAAGTTTTCTTCCGCCACCGTCTGATTGGAACCGCTCTCAACCAGGGTCGTACGCAGTTTATGGTCTCCGGTCGGCACATCGTGAAGATCAAGGGTGAAAATGCTGTTCGCCGGGACGTCGCATTGTTTTTCAGGCATGGAGTCCACCTGATAGCGGCACTGATAAGTTTTTCCCGGCGGCGGATTCTTTCCGGCGGCGAACGATAAATAGGGGTTATCGACCGGAATGTAGTTCAAGCGCGGCTGCCACGGAATGATCAACCGGGTCGGAGTGGCGATCGGGTTTTTCGAGAGTGCTCTGGCCTTGTCGGTCAATGGCTCAAGCTTCAAGTCCGTTATCCGCAATTCGCCCTGGGCATCCGCAACATGGACCGCTATCCCGTAGGAGGGATGAAGCGAGGGCATGATGGTAATTACCTGTTCCAGCTTTACCCAGCGATAGGTATTTTCTGGGACGCTTGAAATCCCAACCTGTTGTTTCCAGCCGGAATTATGGACGACGAACATGAACGCCCGGGGCTTGAATCTGCTGGTTTTGAACATGCCGCTGAGCTTATATTTTTCCCCGGGAACCAGTTCCAGGCCGCCCTGACGGATATTCGCGGTGCGCGTCAGGATTATAGCGCCTTTGCCGTTCGGGCCGCCGCTGCGGTCGTATCTGGTGTTGTTCGACATCTCCGTATACCAGAAAGGCGGAAAGTCTGCCTGTTCGGAATCCAGTGAGCCGTTCATGATCAGATTGTCGTCGGCGCCGTAACAAAGAGCGCCCGCCGACAGAAGCCATATGACGACCAGCGCCAAATAATTTCTCCGCTTGGACAAATTACGGTTTGTGAAAGAATCTGATATCTTCGGGAATTTTTTATATTCCGGCATGCTTTCAAAATCTCCTGTTATTGGTTTCCCGTGGATTCAAATCGGCTTCAGTACCGGTATTTCAGTACTGATAACCGTTTAAATTTGTGTCAACAGTGTATTTGACGTTGCAGGGCCCTTCGTAAAGCTCCTGACGGGTCTGCGATCCCACATGCCCGTCCGCAAATGCAAGGTTGGCGCGTCCGCCGTGAATCAGATGCATACCGATCGAATAGCCGGAATAAGGCTTGCTGAAGTCAACCATCCAGAATGCCTGGCCGACACGGGCCGGATTGGTGCTTTGCAGCGGACAGACCGAATCGCTGTGGACAATCAGCCCGGAAGAATTTTTCAACTGATTCAATGTCAATATTGCGCTTTCATTGACACCGAATTTATAAAATGAGCCGAAATTTTTCTTGAGCAAATTGACCCGCGCGGTATCGGATCCTTTATTGGTATCGTAACTGACCTCGTAAATGCCATAGAGTCCCCAATACGCGCTGAATGGTTTTTCGGGCCGGTTGTTGGCCGGACAAGCCAGTATACTGGTGGGGACATATTTCCCGACCGTGAGCACCTGGGCCCACATGGTATAGTTATGCGGACTCCACTGGATGAAGATCATTTCATTGTTGTCATCCGCATAGGACAACTGCCCCATCATCAATTGCTTGAGGTTTCCGGAGCAGGTCGTCGCTTTTGCTTTGTCGCGCGCTTTGTTCAAGGCTGGCAGCAACATTGCCGCAAGAATTGCAATGATCGCAATGACTACCAATAGTTCTATGAGTGTGAAATTCTTTTTCATACGTACAACTCCTTTTGGCGAAAGTTTGGTGTTTAAAAGTCGTTTTTCACTGAAAAAACCATCTTTTCCAGTCCTGTTGATTGCATGGTTTACTTTTTCCACGATAGAGTCTCCTGTGTCAAATTTCTTATGAAAGCAATGAGCTGTTTAAACTCTTGATTTATTGTTGTTGTGCCGATCACCATTTTTCCGCTTGGTGTTAAACCTCGACAAGTTGTTTGTTTTCAAGCTCTTTCAGTTCCGACATGTCCAGCTTCACCAGATGCTGAATCGTTTCCCCCGCGGTCGGGGCGATTGTCTCTTTAAAGGTCTTCCATACTTCCCGGGCCAGCCGCTCATAGGACATAGGCAGGTAGGTGATGCCGTCCTGCTGCGTTTCGTATTCCGTTTTATAAGCAAAAATCTGTACATCAGGCTGTTTGGGGAGCAACGCATTGCGTACCAGCTCCGGGTTGCCGTGCCAGCAAATGACCGCTTCCGGCGGTTCCGGCAGAGCCGCCAGCGCTGCACCGTGCGCCGCAATGACATCCCGCCGTTTGTTGAAAACATCATAACAGGTCAATTTCAAATATTCCGGCCTGAAAATGCCGTATTTCTCAAGCAGATTCGTCCATTCGCCGCGTATGTACTCGCCGTAAGTGGGCAGATGGATGGGATTATCGAGCGCAATGCGGCGATAGCCGTGATTGTACAACCATGTTACAACATTGTGGATCGCTCCGAACGCATCAAAATCAACCCAGTTCGCCCCGTATTCATCCGGGACGCGGTTCGCCGCCAGAAACGGGATGCCGGCCAGTTTCAAGCCGGAGGCTAATTGCCGGTCAAAGGTGCTGTAAGCGAAAATACAGCCGTCAACCCAGAACGATTTCCAGAAATTGATGTCACTGAATTGTCTGGCGTCGGGAACATTGCTGAAAAAAGGCGTAAAACCGTCGGCCAGGATGATTTCCTTCAGCCGTTTCAGCAGCAGGTCTGTTTTCAGGTCGACTTCTTCAATGTTGCAGAAAATTCCGGCGATACCGGTTTTGGGACGGATGTTTTCCCCGCGGTTTACCATATATCCGCGAGTGCTGTCGGGTACGATCAAGCCGCGGGTGGACAGCGATCTCAGCGCCCGGTGCATTGTCCGGCTGGATACTTCAAACTCGGCGGATAATGCGCGCAGGGTAGGGAGCCGGTCGGCATAGACCCGGGTTTTGATGTTATCTTCAATCAGTTGTGTCAGCTCTTTATATTTCATCGGTCGATTTTCCCGAAAAGTAAATCAATGGTAAATCAATACTGTAATTATAACTGTTTCCCTCGTATTTGTCAATAGCGAGAAAGATTTTTTTCAGGAAATATTTCAAAATAATCGACCGGATTTTCAACGGTGAATACTGGTTTGAATTTTGTATCTGATTTATGATGAATGGATTTGATGCGTATTGGGACCGCGCGGGATAATGCCGTATTTTCTTCGCAAAAATCTCATACAGGGCTTGACAAACGATGAAAAATCCATTATAATTATAACATTGGTTTACTATTGATTTACTTTTGAATTGATATCGATCGGCATGAACCGGAATAATCATTGAGGATTCTACTATTTATGAATGATTTTGACAAGGAAATTGATAAGCTGTTGACGGAAATGACCCTGGAGGAAAAGATATCCTGCTGTCATGCGGCGAGCAAATTTGCGACCGCCGCGATTCCGCGCCTGGGTATTCCCGCGTTGCACATGTCGGACGGACCGCATGGCGTTCGTGAAGAAATCGCCGCCGATAGCTGGGATGCCGCCGGACGTGACGACGACTACGCGACCTATCTGCCGACCGGTACCGCCCTGGCGGCGACATGGAGCCGGGAGTGTGCCCGTAAATTCGGTCGGACCCTGGGGGAGGAGGCCCGCGCCCGCGGCAAGGACGTGATTCTTGGTCCCGGAGTGAATATGATCCGCAGTCCGCTGTGCGGTCGAAATTTCGAATACTACAGCGAAGACCCGTATCATTGCGGCGAAATGGCGGTTGAGGTGATTGAGGCGATCCAGCAATGCGGGACCGCCGCCTGCGTCAAGCATTTTGCCGCCAACAGTCAGGAATTGATGCGCAACTGGGTTGACGCCCGTTGTGATGAACGGACCCTCCGGGAGATTTATTTCCCCGCGTTCGAGGCGGCGGTCAAACGCGGCAAAGTGATGTCCGTCATGGGCGCCTATAATAGACTGAACGGCCAATACTGCTGTCAGAACAACTGGCTGCTGAATCAGGTTCTGAAGCATGAATGGAAATTCGACGGGGTCGTTATTTCGGACTGGAACGGCGTTTCCGATACTTTTGAGGCCGCGCGTAACGGCATGGATATTGAAATGGGAACCTCCAGTCCGGACTATGACCGGTATTATCTGGCCGCTCCATTCCGCGAAGCCGTGCGCAACGGCGAAATCGATCCGGCGGTGCTTGAGGATAAAGTGCGCCGGTATCTGCGCGTAATGTTCAGGCTTGGTATGCTGGGAGACCGTCCGCGCCCCGAGGGCAGTTTGAATACACCGGCACACCAGCGGGCCGCCCGCGAAATCGCGGAAGAAGCCATCGTCCTGCTGAAAAACGACGACGCTTTACTGCCATTCGACAAAACGAAAATAAAGAATCTGCTGGTACTCGGCGACAATGCCGCCCGCAAGCATCATCTGGGCGGACACAGTTCGGCGGTCAAGGCCTTGTACGAGATTTCGCCGCTGGAGGGGCTGGAACGGTTCCTGGCCGGAACCGACGTGCGAATCACGCACATCAAGGGCTATCCCCGCGGGCAGGCCGGGGAGGCGATCCCCAGTAAACTGATGGGTTTGACCGATGCCGGGGCCGGTACCCGCGGCTGGACCTGCCGGATATGGGACAACCATGCCCGGGAAGGGGAGCCCGTCGCGGTTATGTTGCTGGAACAGCCGGTGTTCAATCCGGAAACGGATTTGCCGAAGGCGCTTCAGGGTAAGGATTTCGGCGCTTTGATCAGCGGTGTTCTCACGCCGGTAAAGGGGGAGAAATGGATATTCCACCTCGACGGCGTTTCCCAGTCGTCATTGCTGTGTGGAAATGCGCGCTGGATCGAAAATTGCAAGAGCAGTGAAAAAGTCACCGGCAGTTCCATCGTTGAACTACGCGCGGATCAGGCGTATGAACTGACCATTCCGGTAGTGATCCATTGCGATATGCCGATTTTTCCGGTCAGGCTGACCGCGGACATCGGTTCGGCCCCCGATCAGGGGGATTACGGCGACCTGCTCGCGGCGGCAGGGGAAGCCGATGCGGTGATTATTTTCGGCGGACAGAACCATACCTTCGACTGCGAGGGTAGTGACCGCAAGGATATTGATCTGCATGACGGGCAGAACGGGTTGATCCAGGCGGTCGCGGCTGTCAATCCGAATACCGCCGTGGTGCTGGTCGGCGGTTCGCCGACCGCGCTGCCGTGGCTTGATGATGTCAAAAGCGTAGTCCAGATGTGGTACGCGGGAATGGACGGCGGCACGGCGATTGCCGAGATTTTGTTTGGCGCGGTCAATCCGTCCGGCAAACTGCCCTTTACATTTCCGGCCAGTTATGCCGATACGCCGGAAGGGCGCAACCATGACTACGGCCCGGAGGTCTGCAACTACCGGGAAAATATTTTCATCGGTTATCGCTGGTATGACAAATACGGATTGGCGCCATTGTTTCCGTTCGGTCACGGGCTCAGTTATACCTCGTTTCGTTTCGACGGCCTGCGGGCCGAGGAACCGGGCGGGGACAATGTCGCCGCCTGCAGTATCGAAGTCACCAATACCGGAAGTGTCGTTGGCCGCGAAGTAGTGCAGTTGTACATTTCCGCGCCGGAGAACCCGGAAATCATGCGCCCTGTCGACGAATTGAAGGGGTTCGAAAAAGTCACTTTGAATCCCGGTGAAACCAGGCGCATTCGTTTTGAACTCGATGCGCGCTCGTTCAGCTATTTTCACCCGGTCAAACGGGAATGGACGCTGGATCCGGGCGAATATACGATCCGGATCGGCAATTCCTCGCGAAACCTGCCTGCCGGGCTTGCGGTAAGATTGTAAATTACCGGGGCCTTGGCGGCGTACCGGGACCGGCGGCGGGAAATTCAGGCACGCCGGTCACGGTCTGGGTCAATGCCAATACCCCGCCGCCGAGAAAGTTTCCGGCCTTGGAGTCGATGGGATAATTGGCGGTGGTGATGAAAATGGTCCTGTAGTCCGGGCCGCCGAAGATCACACTGCTGATTGCGCGGATTTCAGGCGGGAATGAATAGACGGCAAGCGTTTCTCCCTCGGGCGAATAGCGTGTCAACTGTCCGCCCCAATGTGCCAGCCACATACAGCCTTCCGCATCAACCGTCAGTCCATCGCAGCCGGGGGCTTTGATGAAGACCCTGCGATTGTCGAGTCGGCCCGTGTCGCGGCTGTAATCATAACGATACACGGTTTGTTCGTCCGTGACCGCAAAATAAAAATATTTCCGGTCCGGCGAAAATCCCATGCCGTTGGGACAACCTCCGACTGCCGATTCCAGGCGGTGAAAGGAACCATCCGGGTCGAAACGCCATAACGAACCGTATTGCCCTTTCCCCTTCGGGTTGAAGTAATCATGGGCCAGTACGCCGCAGTAAATTCGTCCTTCGGGGTCGGCGATCAGGTCGTTGAAATACGTTTTATCATCCGCTTCGGGCAGTTTTGCCACCATGACCGGGGGATTGCCGGGTTGCCAATGCCAGATTTTCCCGGCCTGTGCGAAAATCAGCAGACCCCCGTCACCGGCAAAGGCGAATCCGCCGATCAGGCCGACCGGTAATTGGAAAGCCTCGAACCGGTCGGAAGCCGTATTCATGGATTTGCGGAAAATCATGTTGGATTGATCTGGCTTAAAGCCTTTCCAGTAAAGCATCTGTTCGCTTTGATTCCAGAGCGGGTTTTCAGCGATTCCGCAGTCGGAATCGGCAAATAAGTCAAATTCCTTCATGTTCCAGCTTCCCGGTTATCCGTTTTATGATCGATCGCGTTCTTCAAACACTTCTTTGGCGGTAAAAATCGCATTGATTGCCGTCGGGAAGCCCACGTACACCGTCAGTTGCATTAATGCTTCGATGATTTCCTGCCGAGTCAAGCCGATATTCAAAGCCATATTCACATGGGACTTGAGTTCCAGGGGTGCATGTCCCAAACTGGCGATGGCTGAGATGATTACCAGTTCGCGTGATTTCTTATCCAGTCCGGGGCGGGAATGAATGTCGCCGAACGCAAATTCATAAATGTATTTGGCCATATCCGGCGCGGTTTCATCAAGCATACTGACGATCGGGCTGTTGTGGCCCATTTCTGCCAGTCGGGCCATGCCCCGTTCAAAACGTTCATTTGGCATTGTGAAAATTCCTTTCTGTTATTTTACGACAAGGCCGAACCGCCGCAGTTGTTCACTTGCCGCGGCTACCTGTTCGGGGGTCGGTGGGGTTACGGTCGGCATCGTGTCGGCATGGCCGACGACGGCGTACTTCGAACGGGCAAAATGATAAGGCAACAGACGCACTCCGATAATATTGTCCAGTCGGGCAAGCAGTTTTCCTGCCGCGTTTATGCTGTCGGCGTCGGCATTGAAGCCGGGTATCAGCGGAATGCGGATTTCAATCGGCACGCCGCATTGCGCCAGGTGGCGCAGATTGTCGAGGATAATGCGGTTGCCCGCGCCGACCTGTTCCCGGTGCCGGGCCTCATCCGTGTGTTTGAGGTCGTAGAGAAACAGGTCCGTATACGGCAGTACGGATTCGAACGCCGTCCACGGAACCGCCCCGGACGTATCGACGGCGCAGTGTATGCCGTTCTTTTTCAGAACCCGGAATAATTCGCCGCAGAATTTATCCTGCAAGAGCGGTTCGCCGCCGGAGACCGTACAGCCGCCGCCGGATTCCCGGTAGAACGTTTGATCTTCCATGACGGCTGCCGCCGCGTCCTCCACGCTGATTTCCCGTCCGTAATACTCCAGCGCTTCCCCGAGGCATACGGGCACGCATTTGCCGCATCCGATGCATAATTCGTGCTTGAAAATGTGTTTGCCGTCAACCATCTGGTGGGCCCGTGTCGGGCATACGGCGACACATTTGCCGCATCCGATGCATTTTTGCGGGAAATAGCCGATTTCCGGCTCCAGTTCGATGCTTTCCGGGTTGTGGCACCAGCGGCAGCGCAACGGACACCCTTTCAGGAAAATGGTGGTCCTGATGCCCGGTCCGTCATGAACCGCCAGACGTTTGATGTCGGTGATGCGTCCGTTCATGTCAAGCCGTCTCCGATTTGGTGATGAAGATATCCTGTTCATCGGGCGCGAGGTCGATGAAACGTACATTCCAGCCGCAGACCCGCACCTGGAGATTGGCGTATTTTTCGGGATGCGCCTTGGCGTCGCGGAGAATCATGCGGTCAAAAATATTGAATTGAATCGCCATGCCGCCCTGTGCGAAATGGCTTCGGATGATCGCCACGATCGTATTGAGGCCCTCATCGCCGCGGGTGGCGCTGGGATGCAGCATGATGTCGAGCACGGTGCCGTTGGGGAATTGCATGAGATTGATTTTCGTGACTGAATTTATCAGCGAAGTCACGCCGTTTTTGTCCCGTCCGGGGGTAGCGCCGGTGTTCAAGGTCAGCGGCTCGCCCGCCCGATGCCCGTTCGGCAGCGCTCCGGTGTCGATGCCCAGCTCCCGTGCCGCCACGGTAATGCCGTACAACGCCGCCTGAAAGACGCCGCCGCGGGCGTTGGGTTCATGATTGATGCGCCGTCCGAGAAAATCGGTGATTTTGATCGCCAGTTGGTCCACCGTATCGTCATTGTTGCCCCATTTGGGCACGTGGCAGATTGCGTCCTGCCGCAATCCCTCATAACCCTGCCAGTTGGCGGCCAGCGCCGCCCGCAGTTCCGGTATTGTGCAATATCTTTTCTGATAAACCAATTGGCGGATGATCGCCAGGGAATCGACCGCGTCGGCCAGCCCGACGCAGCAGATACCGCTGGTATTATATTCGGCTCCGGCCTCGGAAGCGTCCAATCCGCGCTCGAAGCAGGAGTCTATCGGACCGGAAAACAACGGCGCCGGATTGATTTCCGGCCAGAGTTTTTCCCAGCGCCGGATTTTGTCCATCTGCGCCGTCAGGTTTTTGTCAAGCGTATCGAGATAGGCGGCGAAAAAATGGTCGAAATCGGGACAGGTTTCGGACTGGATGACCTGTTCGAGCGGTTTGGCGAGGTTAAGCGACCCGGCCCCGGAACAGTTCAGTTCTTTGCCCATCACCGCCGGTTCATAACAGCCGATCAGGATATAATTTTCCGCGTCTTCGGAACGCTTGCCGTTTTGTTCAAGCATTTTCACCTGCGCGTCGTTATTGACGAGCACGATGCCGGTACAGCCGTCCTGAATGCATTTCGCGGCCAGTTTCATCAGTTTTTCCGGCGTTCGCGGCGATACCCGCAGGTGAAATTTGGGATCAACGATACGCATTTCGTGGTAAGTCTCAAATGCCGTGTAAGTCAGTTCGTTGGCATCCGGACCGAAAGTAAAAGGCTTGCCGTAAAGTTTTCCCATGGTTTTGGCGAAAAACTTGATCCAGAAATATTTCAGCAGTTCTCCAGCCGAATCACGGGTCAGGGTGCCGTTGCGCAGATCATTCAGGTAATAATCGTTGTAAATATGATCAAAACGCCCCATGGAACGGACTGCAATGCCATCCAGTTCGATCAGCTCATGATACAGGTAAGCCAGTTGCAGTGCCTCCCGCAAGGTTTGCGGGGGACGTTCCGCCAGCGCGGCGAGTCCGAGCTCCGGCTGGACTTCATCGAAACGCCTGAGCAGACTGATCACTCCGTCAAACGCCAGAACCACCGCCTGATAATAATCACCTGAACGCTGCGCCGCCCGGTCGCGTATGCCTTTGACGCCATTTTTAAGCAAGCTGTTCCAGTCCGGGCAGATATGGCTGGCGCAGTCCAACTGCGCGATAAAGGCGCCGGGGATTTCCGGGGGCTCGTTGTGGAATGTTTCATCTCTTTTTTCGATCCACCACTGGCCCCGGAGTTGGGGCAGCAGGTTGTGATGTTCGATCTTGCCGACGAAATAATCATCGGGCTCGGGGGCGATCCTGGCCCGGCGGCACAGCAGGTTCAGCAGCCACGCCTTGGTGACAATCCGGGCTTCATCGGGATTGGCGGCGCAATGGCGCTCGAATTCGGCGGTCAGTTTTTTCTGGGTAAGCCCGGATTCGGGAAGAAAAGCAATATTCTGATATTGCTGCTCAAGTTTATGACGTACCGTGTCGAAAGGTTTCGGCATGTGTGATGATTTTTCCATATTCAATGCTCCGGCATCTTGACATTTATTGATTGTTATATTATAATTATAACTCATGAATCAGTTTTTTTGAATACAAATTATTAACAAAAATTTATGATTTTATGCCTGTTGAGGAAAAACAAAAGATTTTATCGCGGCATCCCTACCTGCGGTTGCGGTTGACCCACGCAGCCATCGGCAGCTTTCCATGTCATACAATGGGCAATGTGATGATGGTTAACCGTATTATCACCGTTTTTGCCGATTCCGAAGAGGGCCGGAGCAGTATCCGCGACTCTGTTTCCGGGGAGAAATTCCTGATGCGCCCGGGTTATTGCTACTTTATTCCGTGCAATCACCCGACCGACTGGAATTTATCGCAGGGTCTGCGGTTTATCTCCCTGCATTTCAATCTCGAAATGTTTTACGGCTTTGATGTTTTCAGGGAATATCCAAGGTGTTATCAACGGCACGTGCCCGAATTGGCGGCGGAACTGAAGGAGCTGGTCCATCACGAGGAGGAAGTCATCACGTTGTGCCGGATCAATGGAATTATTTTCAATTTATGTGTTGAACTGCTGGCGAAGCAGCCGGAACCGCTTCGGACCGATACCGGCAAATGGCATGTCTACGAAAAGGTGTTTGATTTTATCCAAAAACATGGCGACGCCGCCACCCGGGTCGACGCGCTGGCGGACATGATGGATATGCGGAATAACGTATTTTCCCGCAAATTCACCCATGACCTCGGGATAACCCCCAAGAACTTTTTGCTGAATATGCTGACCCGCAAAGCCTCGGAAATGCTGTTGGTGCCGGGGACTACTGTCCGGCAGGCGGCGGAACGGCTTAATTTCAGTTCGGAATATTATTTCTCCAACTTTTTCAAGAAACAAACCGGCCTGTCGCCCAAAGAATTCCAGAATCATAACGGCGCCGGTTACAGTCTTTAAGATCACGGCGGCGGCTCACCGGCCCGGTCGCGGAGCCGTCGATTCCCTTATGATCAAAGACGGGTCAATGACGATTCTTTCCATCGGCTGATTCGGAAAAATGGTTTTCGAGACAAGCAGTTTGACCGCCTCCGCTCCGAGCAACCGCATTTCGAAAATGCCGCCCGCGTGCGGAGATGTCCGGCTGGATGTAGTCGGCGCAGTTCAGGTCGAAGAATTGCCGATATTCGTAGCGGTTGTAGAGCCGTTCCCCCGCCGCCAGGGATACCCGCACCCGCTCTTTGACCTCGCGCATTCCGTTCAGGTCGTCAGGCGGGAGCGGCTCTTCGAACCAATAGATGTCGAACTCCTCCAGTCTCTTGCCGATCTTCATCGCGGTGGGGATGTCGAAACGCCCGTGTCCTTCGATCAGCAGCAGGACGTCTTCGCCGATGACGTAGATCGGGACCGAATCCCGAACCTTGCCGCCGAGCAGTTGCCAGACCGGAACACCGAGCGCTTTACCCTTGATGTTCCAGAGGGCGATTTTCCACGCCGGCGAGCGCGCTCATCAGCACCGGGCCGCCGCGCCAGTAAGCGTCCCGGTAACAGTCGTGGCGAAATGCCTCGATATTGTGCGGGTCTTTGCCGACCAGCCAATTTTCGAGGTCGTGGATCGCGGCGGCGACGGTCGGCTCGCGATATTCGAGCGTCGCCTCGCCCCAGCCGTGGATTCCGCAATCGGTCTCCACCTTGACGAATACCCAGTTCGTTCGGAAACAGTTGCAGATGAAAGTTTTGACTTTTGCAATCCTCATTCTTCTTTTCCAATGGCGGCCAACACCGCCCAACCCCAGGCTTTGAGTTTGAAGTGAAACATCCCATTATGAAACTCCACGTTGCCGTCTGAAGAATTTCCCAATACGGACAACGCTTTCTCCTCCGGAATCCGAAGGCTGAATTCTTGCGGCATATCGTCCATATTGAGCACGAACCACAGCGGATTCCCGTTCGCCTGTTTTCGTGGTACCACCTGAATCAGCCGGCAGTCGGCGGCGTTGGAGCAAAAAAGTTCCCAGGCTGGATGTATGCCTGATATTTCCAGTTGTTTCCGCAACTCCCGCCGGAACGGTTCCGCCTGTTCCCATGAGAGAACCGGAATGTCATTCGGGCAGAATGGTTTTTCAATCAGATAGGCGATGGAAAGCTGCGACGCATAGAGTACCGTTCTCCCTTTCCCGAAACGGTGTGAAACGATGGCCGGTTCCCCATCGGAAAAACGCGCTTCAACGCTACCGCCCTTCAGTTTCATCCGCGCCTTGAAGTCGAAGGCCGGAATTCCGCCGCAGGTGGGTTCATCCAGTTTTTCGAGGTCGTACACTTGAGTGCCGAAGAGGTCGACCATCCTTCCGGGCGTTACCTCGTAATGGATTCCTACGCCGTTTTTGATCGCAAACGGGGATTCAACGAGCAGCGTGCCGCCGTTTTCGACAAATCCGCGGAGTTTCTGCTCCATTTCCGGACCGACGTAGGGACGGAACGGGATGAACAGCACTTTTGCACTGTCCAGCACTCCTTCCCCGATTTGCCGCGCATTGCAGAGTTCTGCCCGGACGCCGATCTGCAACAGTGCGTTGTAGAGGGTGGCGAGAGCGCTGTCGTACCGGTTGCAGAATCCTTCTGCTTCCGCAATCGGGGCGCAGTCGCGGGAGTCCAGAATCATTACGCCGGACTTGGCGGAGAGATGGGTTTGGAAAAGTTCGGCGTGTTCGTTCAGGAATTTCGCAAGTTTCCCGAATTCGGCGGCGCGCTCGGTGATCTGGCCGTCCCAGCCGACCAGATTGAACTCTCCGGCCTGGGCGTCCGAAATCCGGCTGCGGTAGAGCCAGCGAAGAACCGCCCGCGCGCCGTGTGCCACGAACAGCATATCCCGGGCGTTCATCTTTTGCGCAGAATAACTGCGCGGGGCCAGATTATGGACCCAGCTGACCGGACCGGCCTCGGTCTCAACCACCCAGAACCCCTCCGGATCGCGGCGGAAATTCCGCCTTCCTTCCGGCATCAGGTGGAGGTTCTGACGGGTCGCGAACTCATAGGGCGAAAATGAGCTGTAACTTTTTCTCTGGGCGTGAATGGTGTAGATACTGGTGCCGAGGATGTCTTCCTGGCCGAAGATGTCGGCGTCGAATGGACCGCGCATGTGGGAGATCACCGGAGTGTCGGGATCGACGGATTTGATCCATGACCGGACCAGATTGAATTTGTTCGTCCGGTTTTCTTCGGTGAAGTGTTTCCAGTCGAGGAAAGGCCGATAGCCGCCCGCCTCGAAACTTGCTTCCGGTTGCGGGTTGACGTCTTCCCAAGTCCGGAAATAAACCGGGAATTCCGTGCTCCACTCTTTTGCCAGGGTGTTCAGGTCGCCGTATTTTTTCTTCAGCCATTCGCGGTAAAGCGCAACCGTATGCCTGCAGAAACATTCCGACAAACGCGGCTCGTTCCAACCGGACCAGGCCAGCAGTGACGGACGGTTCCGATAACGTGATACCGCTTCGCGGATGAATTCCGCCGCGAGCTCCTGGTAGGTGGCATTGTCGTAACAGAGCTTGAACCGGTTGAAGTGCAAACCTTTCGGAGAATCCGGCTTCGGCTTGAGAAGCGTGCAGTGGTGGTCGTAGACCAGATGGCGCGGCGGATAGATCGCCTGCAGATTGGTGAAAGTGCCGCCGACGTTGCCGATCACTTTCAGTCCGTGTTTCTCGGCCAGGTCGAAGGCCAGGTCGATTCGGGAGAAATCACGTTTGCCCGGCTCCCGTTCGATACGGTCCCAGCAGAGAAAAAGCCGGAATGTGGTCAGTCCCAGTTTGGCAAAGTTTTCAATATCCTGCGGCCATTCGGAAATGTCCACTTCGGTTGCTTTCGGCAGTGGAGCATAGGTCGCTCCAATCGGAAAGAACGTTTTTGGCATAAGAAGTTTCCTGTTTTCATTCGGTGAATGTTTCAGGCGCCGGTCACGGCGTTCATTCCCCGTGTTTACGGAGCATAGTACATGCCGCCGTTGATATTGATGGTTTCGCCGGTCACATAGCCGTTGCGGAGCGTGAAGATCACCGCGTCGGCGATCTCCTCGCAGGTCGCGCCGCGTCCCAGCGGGATCGCGGCCGATTCCTCGGCGTATTTTTCCGAGGTCAGCCGCTTGTTGATGTTCTCGGTGACGATCATTCCGGGGGCCACGGTGTTCGCGGTGATCCCGAACGGAGCGCCGTTGTGGGCGAAGGCGCGGGTCAGTGCGTGCATGCCGAGCTTCGAAACGCCGTAGGCGATCATGTTCATCTCCGCCGGACGGAAACTGCGGACGCTGGTCATATTGACGATTCGGCCCCATTTGCGCGGCTTCGCCTGGGCGAAGAATGCTCCCGAGGTGAGAAACGCCCCCTTCAGGTTGACCCGGATCACCTGGTCGAACCATTCGCCTTCGCTCATTTTCTCGGTGCGCCGCCACGGATCGAGACGGGCGTTGTTGACCAGAATATCCACCTGTCCAAGTCCACTGAACATTTCGTTCACTGCGGTTTCGTCGCCGACGTCGCAACGGGCGATGCGGACATCGCCGCCGAGTTTTTCGATCTCGGCTTTGACGTTTTCGGCGTTTTCACGGTTATTAGCGTAATTGATGACGACCCGGCATCCGGCTTTCGCCAGTTCGATGGCAATCACGCGGCCAAGCCCCTGCGAGGCTCCAGTGATCAGAGCGACCTTCTCTTCGATGGAATCCATATTTTTCTACCCTGTTGTATGTATGACAGAAACGGATCTTCCGAGTTCGGACGCCGCCTGAGACAATCCTTCGACGAAAACCGCGCCGCGCTCTTCGTATTCGTCGGCGGGAATCGATCCGCCCAGCGTTGCGATGAAAGTTCCGTTGCGGAACACCGGAAAGGCCGCGATTCCCTGTCTGCGCGCCGGATCGAGAAACACCGCCTGTCCCTTTCGCCTGATTTCTGCGAGCTGGACCCGGATTCCCCGTTCGGAATCGATCAGCGACGTATCGTTTCCGGCGGCTCCGGCGATCAGGGACTCCAATTCTTCTTCCGGCGCGAACGCCGCCAGCATCAGTCCCGTCGCCGTGCTGAAAAGATCGCGGAACGCCAGCTCGGTCAGACGGATCGCCAGTCGTGGCGACTCGTTGCGGTGCAGCAGGATGTAACGCAGTCCACCCTGCCGCTCCGCCAGCAGTACCGAGGCGGAGAAACGCCGTGCCGTCTCCTCAAGGAGCGGACGCGCCGCATCCACCAGCGCGGGCTTGTAACAGACCGCGTTCGCCAGCGTCAGGGCGCGCGGCCCTGCCGCATATCCTTCCTGACGCGAAACCTGGATTACGTATCCCTCGTCGGCGAGTTCGCGTATGATTCGCGCGCAGGTCCCGTTATTGATTCCAAATCGTTCGGCCAATACCGAAATCCGCATCGGACGTGGCGAATTCAGCACTATCGCCTCCAAAATCGCAAAGGTTTTATCCAGAACTTTTATCATAATTCATCTTTCATAATATGAAATATATATATTATATAATAAAATTATACTTCATGATGGCGAAAGATGCAAGAGGTATTTTGCAAAAAAATCATGAATTCTTCATTCGCGGGAATGGTTGCGGAAACCGGGAGCGGGGAGTTTGCCCCGCTTGCTTTGTGATTAATTTTCAGCGGAAACGTCTACCGGGCGAATCTTCACCGGTTTCCAGATACCGCTCGCATTTCGTGACGCGTGAGCTTTCACCATCTGCAGATTTTTTCCGCCGACGTCTTGACTCTGCACGGAATGTTCGCCGATCCGTTTGCCGTTGAGGTGAGCCCAGGTGAAAAAAGAGGATTTCGCGGGGTCCTATCGATAGGCCAGCAGGGCGAAGCCCGGACACTGCGGCAGGGTGATACGAAGTTCGTCCGGCACGGAGGCTCCGGCTTCGCCCTGTCCGTAAATGAGCTGCCAGCGCGGATTTTCCGGCAGATAGTTCAGCGGAATAATGGCTTGTCCGGCGGTGTTGCCGCGTTCGCGGTAGACGATCACCAGACCGGTGCCGGAGGCGAAATCGTGGGATTGCAGCGCCGTGATGGCGGAGCCGTCCGGTTCCGCCCCGACGGCGAAGATTTCACCGGCGAAAATGCGGTCGCGATACTGCGAATGCAGGTCCATCATGGCCTTGATCCGGCGGCGCATGGTGGGCGACGCCAGGGACGGGGCCAGCCAGAGCAGCGGACTGGCGAACAAGGCGACCGCACACCAGTATTCAACCGGGTAATCGCCGGGATTTTCACCCGCCGGATAGAGCGCCGGATCAATGTCTTCGGGGTTCGGGATTTCAATCTGCAATGTCTGGGGACGAATAAAACGGCTTAAGCACCACAGGGACCGCAAGGTTTTTTCCGGGTGGTACTTCGGTGCGTGAGGCAGGTTGACGTAACGGTTCTCCAGAAAAATGTTGCCGAACTCCAGAAAATAAAGATAGCCGGTACGCTGGCCATTGGTGATGTCGAGGTTGAAACAGATGTCGCCGCCGGAGGCCGTCCGCAGGTACGTGAAGAGTTCACGCAGGTTTGCTTCGGCGACGGAAGTACGGAGTTTCATAAAGTCAATCTTGAACATTCGAAATCCGAACTGTCGATAATAGTTCAGCACCATCGCGGCGAATTCCCGCCAGTCTTCGTAATCGCTGTTTGCCGACGGCGCCAGCCACAGGGCGGGTTCGACGCCGTGGCGCGCGGCGGCCTCGACCGCCGGGGCGAAGGTGCCGTCGAGACGTTCTTCGGAAATACTCCAGAACTCGGGTGTCACCTTGCGGTTTTTCAGGGAAAGTTCGCCGAGGGAACCGCCGGTCTGCCAGGAATCGTCGATCTGGTAGTGGGTTGCTCCCAGTTCCGGGGTGGCGGCGATCTCGTCCAGCAGGAATTGTTTTTCCATCAATTTCGGAAGACAGCCGCACCCCCACGGATTGACCATGATTGAGGCGTGCCGGGACGGATCGAACGGGAAACGCAAACGCAGATATTGTTTTAGCAGCCGGTCGCGTTCGGGGCGCGAATGAAAAAGCATCAGCACGTGACGATAGCCGTGGAACACCTTGCCCGGGATCAGTTCCGAGGGGGGGATTCCCCAATTACAGGAGAAAACCGTTCCTTCGGAAACCCGAAAATCGTATTCCTCATAATCACGGCGTTCACCGCTGGGCGGAGCCTCCTGCAGAAGAGCGATTCCGGCCCCGTCCGCGGCGGAACAGAACAGCAGATTGCCGTTCAACAGCTCCGCGTCCGCCGCCGGATGGACTGTCACCCGTTCGTCGGTGGTGTCGGTGAGGGCGATGAATTCGACCGCGTATTCTGGGCGGTATTCGGGGGCGGGCCGAATGCTGTCAGCACAACTTTCGGCCAGGGCACGATATTCGGGCGCTTGCTGGTTTCGAGCGTAAACGCCGCGTTTCGTCCAGTAGATATTCGGTTTGACGGGGCACTCGACCGCATTGCGGACCGTGAGGACCGGCAATCGCGGATAAATGATGTATTCGCGGATATAGACGGCTTGTTCGATGGGTTCGGACATTTTCAAACGCACCCGTACCCCAGCCGCATCGAAAAGCCCCGCTTCCTGGATCTTGGCGCTGATTTCTTCCAGCCGCCACGGTGATTTTTCATTGTCCGGGGGGGTCAGGCCGATGAATGAAAGATCGGCGCACTGCTTGTCCGGCGAGGCGAATTCGCGCCCGTCTGCGGAACGCAGGGAGACGGTTCTCGGCGCTCCTGCCGACAGGTCGAATTCCCGGACGATGACGGAATTGGCGATGGTCAGGGAATTTCCGGACCGCCGAACCCGGATGTCCTCAAATTCCGCCAGCATGTGCGGCTTCACTTGAACCTCAATTTATAGCGGATGGTAAGAATGCCTTCCGGTTCCTTTAACTGGGGCGCTTTGTCGCGCCAACTGCTGTAGAATACGGTCAGGAGTTCGCCATCGTCGAGCTCGATTGTTGACGGATAGCCCATGTCCGGTTCATTGTCCCACTGATAAAGGGTGACGATGTTGTCGGTATCCCAGGTACGCCCGAGGTCATGGGAGAACATGGCGCGGATGCTGTACGGGGACTTCCGGTGCCCGAACGAACACATCAGCACGCCGTTGCGCAGTTTCAGGAGTTGCGGGGGCAATCCCGCGACGGGGAGTTCCCGGATCGGAGTCCAGGTGTGGCCGCCGTCATTCGACTCGGACTGGCATATCGGGGCGATGTTGGCCTCGGTAGTACGGAACATGGCCACGATGCGGTCCGGCGCGACCTCCAATAAATGGGACTCGTTGAGAACGGTCCGGCCGTCCGGTTTGACGGGGGAGGGGATGACGGCGATTTTCTGCCAGCTTTGCCCTCGGTCTGTGGATTTGAAAACGCAATAATCGGCGCCGAAGGCTCCGCAAGTCAGCAGTGAGCCATCGCAAAGCACACTCGGCGAAATATGATTCCCGACCGGCATTCGCAATGGTTCTTTATCCCAGGTATGCCCGTTGTCGCGGGAGGTCATCATCCATGCGCCGACAAGTTCCCGCCGCATTTCGGGGCTGATCCGTTTGCCGCGTTCGATCCAGTACGGTTCGAACGCCGTCGAGGTAAACCAGCTCAGGACGACGGTGCCGTCGGGCATGGTCAGCAAATTGGCGTCGCGGTCGTCGAGTTCGCTGTTGTAGATTTCCTGCGGCAGGGTCCAGCTCCGCCCGTTGTCAGTGGAACGCACCAGTACTTCACGCCCGAACGGGCAGCAATGAAATCTGCGTTCCGAGGCGGCAAGGAGGATATCGCCGTTGGCGGCACGGGTGAGGCCGGGCCAGCCATACATCTGGTACGGGCGGGACATGGCGATGCCGAACTTAAGGTCGAGAACTTCGATTTTCTTTTCCAAAACGGGGACAATCATTTTTTTTCACCTTTTAATAAAGTTTTTATTGCAAATAGAGACGGTTATTGGACCGTTATCTCTCCGACAATATTGACGCCGTCCTGGTACGGTACATCGCGGTTGGCAAAACGAATCGAATAGCGGGCGTCTTGGCGCAGCGATTCGTAGCCGTCCGGCAGCCGGACGATCATTTCATGAACGCCGGCTGCCTGGGCTGCGGCCACGACCTGGTCCGGGTGCAATGAGTGCGGCGTGGCCA
>CALABZ010000161.1 GCA_937888615.1 uncultured Lentisphaeria bacterium
ACGACGCCTTCACCGCCGATATCCACCGCAAACTGGAATGGGAAATGCAAAACTATGCGCAGGCCATGATCCTGTGGACTCAATCGCAGCTTAAGGATGCCCACCTGAAGTGGCTGGAACACCTGCCGCTGCAGGCCGAGGTCGAAGGTATCCAGTTGATCCACGCATCGCTGGAATGCGTTTCCGGCGAATACTGGCCGTATATCCTGGACAAACGAACCGCGCAGTTTCATTTTTATTTGCAGGAATCGCGGGTGGCTTTCTGCGGACATGTACACATCCCGCTTATTTTTACGGCTTCAAACGGCGCGATCCGAATGGAAATGCTCCGGCGCCGCCGGCTTTCCACCAAGGCAGGCGTCAAGTTCCTGATCAACGGCGGTTCGGTGGGGCAGCCCCGCGACATGGACTGGCGCTCCTCGGCCGTCATTTACAACACTTCCAACGGTTATATCAGCCCGGTCCGCGCCGAATACGACGTGGGAGCGCTTCGCGCCAAATTCAAACGCCCGGGAATGCCCGATATCAAACCGGAACGAATTTTCCGCGGATAATTTTTGCTTTTTTCCGCCACGTATGATATATTACCGCAAACTGCTTAATTATTGGAAACCGTTATGTCTATGAAAAATGTACTTTTATTGTTCGTCACAGTCTGCCTGACGGTTGTCCTGCAGAGCGGCTGCAACTACTTCACCGCCCGGACCAATCTGGAAAATTCCGCAAAGCTCCGGGTCGGCATGACCAAAACCCAGGTACGCGAAGTCATGGGCGATCCGGTCAGCGACGAAGAATACTGCCGCCCCGATCTCTGGTTCTACTACATCAGTCCACAATGGAATGACGGGCTCACCACCCAGGACGAATGCATGCCGCTGGTATTCAAGGACGGCAAGCTCCTGGGCTGGGGCAACGAGTATTACAACAAGTATTACTATACCTCGCCCGAAAACCGCTGAGGAAGTCCCTTAAAAATTCAGCCACTCCAGGTAACGGATGAAATAGTCTTCCGGCCCCGCGATCCCACTGACCTGAAATGTACAGGCCAGCCGCGCGGTGGGATAACCGGGATCGGCGGCCCGCTCAATCACGATGGTGTAATACTCGGACGGGACCCACGAGAGGTTATTGCGCAGGGTTTGCATAAGCTCTTCATCAAGTTGATCTTCGAAGGTCAGGCGTTCGCGCCGCCAGCGCTCACGGGCATTCAGGACCAGCGCCGCCTTGTCCTCATCGAGGTCCGCATAACGGCGCAGGATCGAATAAGGCGCGGTGTAGAAATCGAGGTAATTGGAATTGATCCCCGGCAACTGGACGATCGACCAGCGACCCAAACGGTCCAGCGGCAGGGCATCGGTAATGCCGGGTACCCATAACAGTTCCTCACGGAATTCAGGAGTGCCGTTGCGGGGCAGATTGTTCATGCTCTGGTCTTCGTAACCGCCTTTTTCCTGGCCGTTTTCGCTGATATTGTCGTCTTGATCGACATAGTCATCAATCAGGGCGGTCAGGGTATCGATTTTCTCCTGGAGTTTATACGGCGGATTCTCGCCGGGGATGAACAGTTGCAGACTGTTCGCGTAGTTGCTCTGCATCGGAAGCCCCGCCGCACCGTTCAAAATCCGGAATTTGACGGGAGTTCCGTAGTAGTCGATTTCGTGATCGACGCCATCGGGCAGATAGCGGTCGGTGTCGTATTGGCTGTAATCGGTTTCGGTAGTGCCGGAGGTTTCGACCCCATAGACCTCGCGATCCGCTTCGATCAGAAAAACGATACGGTTGGCACACCCCTCCGCCACGTAACGCGAGCGGACGATATCGACGGAGGCGGCGACATTGACAGTGCTCATCTGCGAAATCACAGTCATGGCCCCGACCAATACACCGCCGGTGACAATCAGGCAGAGGACGGCAATCAGCGCCACGCCGCTTTGCTGGGATTTATGGCTCATGATGAAGGTTCCTCCCGGTCGCCGTAAGTTGAATTGCCGCTGGAGCCGGCGGTGCGGCGCAGCCAGCGTTCTTTGGTGCCGTCCGCCCACTCCACCGTGATCTGAATGGCGAGAGGAATGCCGTTGTGGTCATCCTCGACCCAGGTATCGGTCCATTCGATCACACCGTCATTGATTTCCGCGTACTGGAATGAAATCCGGCGAACGCCGGTCGCAATGACTTCCGTATCGTATTTCTGGTCCCCCATGGACTTCCACGGCAATAATGGGGTGGAACTGTAGTCGCATTTGAGTTCGTCGCCATCCACGTAAAGACGGATGAACCGCAACGCACCGGTCGATTCGGCATACGTGCGGCGCAGGGCCGTCAGAAAAAGTTCGCTGTAGTCGCCGAGAAAGACATATTTGGTTTCGTCCTGGTCGTTCTGCCACGGGAACGGCACCGCGTTGGCGAAATATCCCTCCGCGATGCGGTCGATGGCCTGATTGCGCCGAAGTTCATTGCCGATCTTCTGCGCCTGCGAATAGCTCCGGTAAAAGATATTCACCGAAGTACCGATGAGCAGCCCCACCAACGCCAGAATCGCAATGGCGGCAACCATTTCCACCAGCGAAAAACCTTGTTCTTTGATTGTGTTATTCATCACTGCCATACTTGATCCGGTCAATGGTCAGGCTTTCGACGACCTGGTTATCCTGCGACCTGAAAAGCTCCAGAATCAGGCTCCGCAGCGGCGCCTGGTTCTCCAACTGGTTCAATTCGTCCGGCAACCCCTGTGCATCCTCGTAACGGAAATTAATGATGTATCCGGGGTAATCGAAAAAATCCGTGGAAATATACGGCGGGTCCTCCGTTGGCTGAAGCATGTAATACTCGGCGCCCTGCGCCAGCATGTGCATATGCTGCCAGCGGTCGCGGGCCTTCATCAGCCGCCGCTGGGAATTATTGGAAAGCGTCAGCAGCGCCACCAGGCTCAATCCGAGAATGGCCAGCGACACCACGACTTCGATCAGAGTAAAAGATTTTCTCATGGTGTGCTCTCCGTGGTTTCCGTGAGCAGCCCGGTCAGTGGGGAAATCGTAAATTCCTTTTTCAGCGCCCGGTACTGGAGCGTAAATTTATGGCTGCCGGAACCGCTGCCGTCGGGGTAAAAACGAAAAATTTCCACCCCCTGTCCGTGATCGCCGCTGAATATGCTGTTGTCGGTTTCCAGCTCGTAATCGTCGGGCAGGGTCCAGCTTAGATCGGCGAAATCGGCCGGTTCGGAGAGTTCCGTTCCGGTGTTATTGCGGTCGGTACTTTTCAGGCGTTCGGGAAGTTCGAGGATATTCATGGAGTCCTCGTCGCGTTCTTCTTCGGCGGTCGGATCGACGGCGGTGAATTTGCGTTCCGCCTGCTGATAAACAATGGCGCGGTCACGTCCCAGCCCCATGGCTTGAAAACGGGCCTGTGCCGCGAATGCCTTGAAATCCTGCGCCGCCTGTTCAAAATTGGCGGCATCGCTATTCGAACGAATACTGACCGAGGCGATCCCGACTCCAATGGAGATAATCACGATCACCGCAATCAATTCGACCAATGTAAAGCCATGCCGCCTCATCAATATCCGCCGTTCCGGTTATTCCCAACTGTTGATATCGGCGTTTTCGCCTTCGCCGCTGGGCTGGCCGTCCGAGCCGTAACTGCTCAAGTCATAATCACCGTGTTCGCCGGGACAGATATAAACATATTCATTACCCCACGGATCTTTCGGCACGTTGGGTTGAATGTAGGGGCCTTTCCATTTTTCACTCTGGCTGACATTTTCCACCAGGGAGCGCAGTCCTTCCGAAGTGTCGGGATATTTGCCGACTTCGAGGCGATAATCCATCAGGGCCTGTCCGAGCAGTTTGATCTGTGTTTTGGCGGCGCTGATTCGGGCGCTGGTAACGTGCCGGAAATACAGCGGGGTGGCGACCGAGGCCAGGATCACGAGGATCACAATGACCACGACAAGTTCGGTTAAGGTAAAAAACCTTTTTCTTAAACATTTCTTTTTCATAATCGACTCCTTATGTTAAATTTGACGCTAAAGACATTTAATGCTATTTCAAAGAACTAGACCTTATTCAAGTCCATGATGGCCATGAAGATCGACAATACCACCACCAGCACCATGCAGGCCAGGAACACAATCACCACCGGTTCGAACAGACTCAACAGCCGCTTGATCCTGCGCCGGGTGCCGGTTTCCAGATGTTCCGATACCCGGGCGAGCATTTCACCGACATAACCGGATTCTTCGCCCACCCGGACTTTGGAGGCCGTTCCCGCCGGGATAAATTCATTGCCGCTGAGCCCGGCGGAAAGTTTTTCGCCGCCTTTCAGCCGCCCTTCCAGACCGCTGAAACTCTCACGAATCACCTGATTCTGAATCACCTTTACCGCAATTCGCACGGTTTTGATGATATCGACATGGTTCATTACCAGAATCGACAGCGTCTGCATGAAACGCTGCATTTCGATTTCCGCCACCAGTTTGCCGAACAGCGGAATCCGCAGGGAAATCCGGTTGCGCCATTCGCGGGTTTTGTCCGGACCGGCCCGCAGGCAAACGATCACCAGCGCCGCGCCGCCTATAAACAACAGGATCAGCAACCACATGATAATATTGCTCAATGTCAGCAGAAATACCATTGACGGCGGCTGTTCGCGTCCCATATCGACGAAAATCCGGGCAAATTTCGGTACGAACACCGTGAACATCAAGATGCTCACCATTGTCGTAATCGACAGGATCACCATCGGGTAAATCGAACTGGTGATCAGAAATTCCTTCAACTCTTTGCTTTCATCCATGAATTTGCGCAGTTCCTCGACCACTTCCGGGAGACTGCCGGTTTCTTCGCCGCTCTCGATCAGATTGGCGTAGTAACCCGGAAAAACCGAACCGTAGGAGCGCACCAGGTCCGAAAAACGCTTCCCCTCATGAAGCCCCTGCCGGAGCGCCGCCACAAACTGGCGCTGGGACAGCTCGGTACAGCTCTCGGTGATGATCGCCATGGCGCGTTCCAACGGGATATTGGCGGTCAACAGCGGCGCCAACTGATTGGTGAAATCGTATACGTCGACCTTGGTGCGGCGAAAAAACGATGCCCCGGCCGCCTTTTCACCATCGGTCTCGCCGCAGAAACGCACCGGGCGCAGGCCGCCGGACCGCAGCTTGCTCAACGCTTCGTTGCTGTTGTCGGCCTCAATGACCACTTCGTGCGGCGACTGTCCGCCGGCCGCGGCAATGTATTTATAGAGCGGCACCGTCCATTCTCCTTATTATTGTTCGGCGGTCGAACGCGCCAGTTCCTCGGCGGTGGTAATCCCGGCGCGGACCTTGGCATGTCCGTCCTCAAGCAGCGTCACCATGCCATTGACAACGGCGAGTTTTTCGATTTCGGAGCTGGGAAGGTTCTGATTGACGGCACGGCGAATCTCGTCGTTCATGCGCAGGAGCTCGAAAATCCCGCAACGACCTTTGAAACCGGTGCCATTGCAAATGCGGCATTTGCCGTGGATGGGATCGTGTCCGCTGCCGTCGCAGGACTTGCAGGTTTTACGGACCAGCCGCTGAGACAACACGCCGTACAGGGCTGAAGCCACCAGAAAGCTTTCCATGCCCATATCGATAAGGCGGGTTACGGCCCCGACCGCGTCGTTGGTATGCAGAGTGCTGAGGACAAGATGCCCGGTCAGCGCCGCATTGATGGCAATGTCGGCGGTTTCGCGGTCACGGATTTCACCCACCAGAATGATGTCCGGGTCCTGACGCACAATCGAACGCAGTCCGGAGGCGAAAGTAACGCCGATCTTCGAATTCACCTGCATCTGACAGAGGCCGGGGGTCTTATACTCCACCGGGTCCTCAATGGTGATAATCTTCTTGCAATTGTCGTTCAACTGCGAAATAACGCTGTAAAGCGTGGTGGTTTTGCCGCTGCCGGTAGGCCCCACCACCAGAATCATGCCGTGAGGAATACGGATCAAATCGCGAAACTGCGCCAGGTGCTTGTCGGACATGCCGAGGGTTTTCAAATCGAATGTAATCGCTTCACTGTTCAGCAGGCGCAGCACGATGCTTTCACCGGTCAGGATCGGAATGGTGCTGACGCGCATGTCCAGTTTGGTACGGCCAAGCTGGAAATTGGTACGGCCGTCCTGCGGCAGACGGCTTTCAGCGATGTTCAGACCGGCAATCAGCTTGATGCGCGACGAAATCGCAGGAAACTGTGAACGCGGCACGCTCATAATTTCGGACAGCACCCCGTCCACCCGGCACCGTACCGACACCTGATCTTCGCCGGGTTCCACGTGGATATCGCTGGCGCCGAGTTCGATGGCGCGGTTGAAAATATCATTGACCAGACGAACGATCCGGGCCTCGCCGGCCATGGAACGCAACGTATGTTCGTCTTCGCTGTCGGGCGCGTTTTCGCTGGCCTCGGCTTCCGCCTGACTGCTCCGGCTGAGCAGACGCTCCAGAAAAGTCCGGCGCACAAATGAAAATTCGCATCTCAGTCCCAGTGCCTGCCGCACCTGAAACACATGTTTGTGAATGTCATACGGGTCGGAAACCAGCATCCGCATGCTCGTATCGTCCCAGTCATAAGGCAAACAAAGGTTGGTATTCAGGTAATCATGGGACAGGCCGGGATACGGCTCGGGCTGTTCGATTTCCTGTTCATCCGCCGGTTCAATCCCCAATTCGCGCGTGTAAAGGCAAAGCAGTTCCGGTTCGCTGAACGTTCCGTTTTCGACCAGGCGACGGTCGGCGGCGCGGTTGCCGATTTCGGCGGCCAGTTCAGGATAGTCGGCGGCCTGCGCGGTCAATACGGCCTGCAGCGACTTGAGCTGTTCACCCAATCGGGAAGAATCTGTGTAAATTGCGGACGACATCAGTTCTTGTTCTCCGTTGATTCTTTGGCATCGAGGGATTGAACCGTTTTGGCGCGTTCCTGATCGGAAATTTCCTTTTCCTCGAGGGTTTTTTCGAATTTACTCAGTGTCTTGACTGATTCATTGTAACGGCGTACCATATCCTCGACCCTGCTCTTTTCGTTGATGATGTAACAGGTGATCATGACCAGGAGTTCGGTGCGCTCGGTTTCAAGGGTGGTATTGCCAAGCAGACGGCTGACGATCGGAATATCGACCACGAACGGAATCGACTTCAGATCATCCTTCACGCTCTCTTGAATGATTCCGCCGATAACCATGGTTTTACCATTGGCCACGGTCATTGAAGTCTGGAGGATGCGCTGGTTGATGACCGGGGTTTCGGTGGCGGTGGTGATAGTGTTCGGGATCGGATCGGAAACTTCCTGGATCAGGTCCAGCGAAATCAGGTCGGTGCTGGTGATCTGGGGCGTGATAGTCAGGTTCACTCCGGTATTCTTATACTCGTAAGAACGCATGATGTTGTCGGTGCTGCCCTCCACGCTGCCGAGGTCGGACGTCAAGATCGGTACGCTTTTGCCGACTTTGACCATGGCCTCGGTATTGCTGCTGACCACGATCTGGGGGCTGGAAATGACCTTGAGTTTCTCACGTCCGGCCAAAGCACGCAGGAAGCCGAACTTTTCTTCGGGATTATTCGGGTTGAAAATGCCGAATTTGAAACCTTCGGAGGTGGCGTCGTCTTTCTTGAGGTCCTCATAGTGGGTGCCGACGGAAGTACCGACATTGTTGGTAGTGCCGACGGTATTGAATTCGATGCCGAATTCATTGTCGTTGGTAAGGCTGACTTCGACGATCAGCACCTGCATCAAGACCTGTGCCGGCATGATGTCGAGCTTGTCGAGCAACGCCTTGATCGTGGCATAAGTGCGCGGGGTGGTACGAATCACCAGGCGGTTGTTGACGCCGTCGGCGAAAATCCGCACCGGATTGGCAAACACGCCGGAAATCTTATCGACCTGGGTGTTAGTCAAATTATTGGTGGAATTACGGTTCGCAATACTGGAATTGACGGTGGTGTTCTGGTTGCGGGTGGTACTGCTGTCAAGCGTTTCGGAACGCTCGGTGGTGGAACGGCTGGTATCGGAATCGCTGGTGGTGTCCACCGTAAGCGTCGACCCCTGGGTGGTGAAAATGACCGAGAGCGCCTGGGCAAGTTCTTTCGCCTTGCTGTGGGCAACTTTGTACACATAGGCGCGTTCCTGTTCAGCGGAATCGGCATTGTCGAGGATGCGGACCCATTCGCGGATTTCTTTCAGCGATTCGTCGGTGGCGGCGGTGGCGACGAGGAGCTGGAGTCGGTCGATGGCGCTGAGCCGAACCGCGCCGGGATCCACCGCCGAAGAATTCGCATCCGCCAGGACTACCGGCAACCCGATGACCGGCAGGACTTCGGAAAGTTCCTGCCCGATCCGCGAAGGCTTGACATTGCTGCAGTAGATGACCAGGCGGGGCCACTGAGCGCGCCCGGGCTGATCCACGACCTCAAGGATCTGTTTGAGTTTGGGAATATTGTCTCCGTGATCGGTAATCATCAGCATATTCTGTTTTGAAAGCTCGACAATGGTCCCTTCTTTGGTCAGGAACGGCTTCAGCTGGGTCGCCATATCTTTGGCGCTTGCGTTCACCAGCGCATAGGAAATTACTTCATTGGTGGCGCCGAAGCGGTAGCGTCCGCCGCGCATGGCGTATTGGGCGGGCATTTTTTCGGCGGGCATAAATTTGAGCATCTGACCGTTGCGAACCACACCCACGCTGGCGGCTTTCAGCATTTCATCAAAAGCTTCCCAGAGTTCGCGACGGGTCATGGTGGAGTTGATATTCAGCGTAACTACGCTTTTCACATCGGAGTCGGCAGTGAAATTGAAACCGAGGGCATCGGCAAAAGCGGGTAAAGTATCGAGCAGCGGTACACTGTTGAAAACCAGCATCACTTCGACCGGTTCGTCGCTGTCGATCAGGATGAAATCTTCATAAAAGGGGGCGGAGCGGCGGCGTTCAGCCTCGGTCCTTTTTCCATTGCGCGAGAGTTTTTCGGCAAGGGATTGAAGTTCGCTTGAGCCGACGGGTTCATCGGGCTTGACCATACTTTCCTGCTCGGAGCCCTTTGTCGGTTCAACGAATTTGCGTTCTTCGAAACGCTGAATGAAATCGTATTTATCGATCGGTTCATCCTTCTCCTCGTCCGGTTTGGTATCGAAAAATTCTCCACAGGCGCCGACCGTGAGCAGCATAAACATTGCCAACGGAAGCAGCCATATCCTGCCCGCCTGGAAATTCAGTAATTTTTTTTTCATCTTGTTTTCCTTGCCTGTATATAATTGAATACTTTATTCATTGTCATCATCGACTGCGGGAGCGGCTGGAACCGCCGCTGTTGCCGCCGCTGTTGCTGTTACGGCGGTTCGAGTTTGAGGACGGGATTTGTCCCTGCTGCATCATCCGGTTCTGCTGCTGCATCATCTGCTGCATCATCCGCATCTGTCCCATTATCATAAACTGTTGAAGCTGTTGGGTGCTCAACCGCGGCCGAGTTTGAGTCGTCGTGGTGGAAGTGGAAACTCCCCTGCCGGCTTTTACCAACTGAAGCTGCATGGAGCTGCCGCCGCGGGACAAAGTCACCTGATCCTCCTCAATGGAGGCAAGCGTATAACCGTTGCTCATGACTTCACCCACCGTATAAAACTGTTTGACCGGCTGCTGCTGGGTATTGGTATTGGTAGTGGTAGTGCGCCGCCACGAACGTTGCTGGGTCTGCTGGATGATCGCGCCCCGGCTGTTTCCCATCTTGTAAATGCCGATCAGCGTCATTTGCTGGATTGAGGGGCCGCGGCGTCCGGACACGGCGTCCGGACAGCGTGTAATATTAAAAAGGTTGTAGCGGTTGACCAGTCCCGCGGCTTCACTGATCGACATCGCCGCGGGGGCGGCGGCGGAAACCCGGGTACGGTTCTCCGTCGCGGCACTGCGGTCACGCCCGACAGTATAGACCGTTTGGGAGGACGATGTTTTGAAAAAACCGGAAGCGGCCCATACGACAAGTCCCGCGAGAACGATGTTCAGCAATGTCAGAAATATTTTCATTCGTTCTCCTCTCCCTATTTCGTCACCGGCTCGACGGAGATCAGCCGCAAGGTGCCGTTAAAAAATAATTGATCGGAATTCTGCAGGTTTTCCTGCCGCAGATCGACCCGTTTCCAATAAAGCTTCGGCGTGGCCAGATAAATCTGTTCGTAGAAATTGGTCAGGACTTCAAGGGTGTTGACTCCGCTCATATCAATTTCAAGGAACTGGAGATCATTGTTGATGCGGGTACGGCGGACCGTGCCGATGCTGTTCAACTGCAATCCCGCTTTCTGGGCGGCTTCTTCAATCTTTTTGCGCAGTTCCACATCGGCATAACCGTTCACGGTATCGTTCCAGAAAGTACCGAGGTTGGCGTTGTAGGTTTTAGCTTCGGCCTCCGCATCGTGCATTTTCTTCTCGAATTCGGCAAATTCGGCGGCGACTTTACGGCGTTCGGTACGCAGGTTTTCCAGCCGGGTGCCGCTGGGAATGATACTGCCGACATTGCCGCCGAACTGCCATAGCAGGAACAGCACGGAAAAAACCAGACCGACAATGATGAAAATCCTCTGCCCTTTCTTTGATTTCCTGAAATTTTTAAACCAGCTATTTGCCACCGGACGCTCCTTTGGCGGGGGTTGCCCGAACCAGTTTTAATGTAACCATCATAATCGTATCGCTCACCTGACGGTTCTGAAACGAACTCACCTTGAACATCGGCACCCGCCGCAGGGTCGAAACCATGTCGAGGTTCTGCTGTGCGGTCTGAATCGTCAGGTCCACGCCGTTTTCGCTCCAACGCATATTGGTGACCAACGCCTGCGCCGGCATCGCCTGTGAAAGCCGCGCCAGACTGATCAGCATCTCGTGATCACCGATATTCAAGTCATTCACGCGGGCCATTTCCTTATATTCCTTTTCCTTGCGCCGCAAGGTGTTCTGCAGTTCGGTCTTTCGCTGGTTCAGCCCTTTTATCTGGCTGTTGAGCATGTTGTATTGCGAGCGGTACTCGGCCACCCGGCGAAACCCGAAAAAGGCCCCCAGGCAAAGCAACACCACCCCCAGCAGTGCGGCAATCCGCATCTGAGTGCGATAACGCTGCGGACGCAGAAATGAAGGAAGCACCGCCAATCCGGCCTGCTGTTTGCGGAAATTCGGACTTTCGGCGAAATATCCCAGCATGACCGGGGTGATAAATTTCCGGTACAGGGCATCGGTGTCAGAGCCGCATTTCGGGTCAAATTCGACATTTGATTTCAAAAAATGAAGCAGTTCGCGGTTGTATTCGTCCGATTCGCCGGAGACCGGATGCCAGGAATTGCCGCTCCAATAAAAATCATCTTCCAGTTCCGGCAACAGGATTTTGTCATTCTCGGCCTGTTCCGGCAGGGCCAGCAGCGGATAGATGAAGGCGTCTACACGGCGACGGCGTTTGACCAGAGCGTTGCACAACGGCTGCAGTGTTCCCGCCGGAAATCCGTACGCCGAAACCTTTACTTCGCCGGTGGAAGCCTGGGAACCGGTCGCAAATTGAAGCCTGAAGTCCTGCGGCAACTGCAAAACCTGTTCCTGAGCGTCGAAGATCAGCGCGGAACTCATTTCACGCACTGACATCGGCGCAGTCGCGGTGCGAAAGAAAAATCCGCCGTCAAGGGCAGACCCGATAATCAGGATCTCCCCTTTGGTAATCTCCAGTTCTTTCAGGAGAGCGCCGAGAGCGTCCGCGAGGTCGATTCCGCCGCCATTGTATTCCGCGGTCCGGAGCACCTGCAGACGTTTGTGGCGCCGTTGCATGACCACGCCGCGAAAACGCCCTGCCTTGTCCAGGGTGACAACCGCATATTCAGCCGCTGAAAATAAGAACATAAACCGTCCTGCCTGTTATTTGTTTACCAACCGCCGCCGGGAGGGGCGCCACCATTTCCCATGTCGGGAGGACCGCCCATACCGCCACCGGGACCACCGCCGAAACCGCCCTGGGACCAATTGCTGCGACGGCTGGTATTGCCGCCGCTGCTGTTGGAACTGCCGGTGTTGTTATTTTGCGAAGTATCGACCTGAACGATGCGGGTTCCGGCGGCATGTGCGGCAATCCGTTTCTTCAATTCTTCCGAGTTCAATCCGGCGCGTTTGAAAAGTTCACGATATTTGTCACGCGCAAGGTCGGGATCGGTTTCACGCAGTTTCACGATTTCGGCATATTCTTCGGGGTAGCGCCGCTCCAGGATGCGGTTTGCCTGTTCGACCGCCAGTCGTGCGATATTGCGGACGCCAACCTCTTTGGCGGCAGGTTCCCCCTCGGGGAGCTTCACTCCGGCTTTTTCGGCGAGTGCGCGCAGTTTTACGAGAGCGGCGGCGGCGTCGGTTTCGCGCAGTTTCACGATTTCAGCGTATTCGTCGGCGAATTTGGCCTTGATGGCTTCCTCGGCTTTCTGCCATTCTTCCTGCAGGTTGTCTTGGGCTTCGGAGCTGGAGGAGGAACCGCCGGGACGGCGGTCGCCGCGTCCCCGTCCGAAGTCGGGAAGTTCGATTCCGGCCTTACGGGCCAGCTCGATCCGTTTCTGATAAGCCGCGCGACGATCGGAGGAGTCGAGCTTTTCAAGCTCCTTATACTCTTCGGGAAATTTTTCCTTGATCTGGGCGTCGGCCTGGCGAATCCGTTCGCGTATCTGCTCAAAACCGCCGCCGAAATCACCCCGCCCGCCGCGGCTTCTGCCGCCGCGGCGACTGCTGTCGCTGTTTTCGGCAGACTGGGACTGCTGCTCCTGGGCTATCACTCCAAATGTCAGCGCCAGAGCCGTCAGGATCCCCAAATAGCATCTTGTCATAGCTATGTCCTCGTAAAAATGGTTCGCTTACAATATATACTGTAACATTAAAACGAGGCAAGGACAGTTTTTATTTTACAGAATTACAAAAAATATTCACTTTTTTCTGAATTTCAAAAACCGGCGGCGGGCACGACCGTGGAACCGCCGCCGAAACGATTCAGTTCAGGTATCTGAGATACAGGTAAATACTCGAGATGACAAGGCTGAGCAGCATCATCGGAAACCCGTAGCAGGTGAACTGTTTAAAGGTCAGTACGTAGTTGTTCTTGCGGGCGATCTGCGAGATCACGACGTTGGCCGAAGCCCCGATGAGCGTACCGTTGCCGCCCAGACAGGCCCCCAGCGCCAACGCCCAGAACAGCGGCTGCGCCACCTGACGCGAAATTTCCTCCGCTCCTTCCAGCCCCATTTGGCGGGCAAATGCCGGAATGATCGAATTGATCAGCGGAATCATCGCAATCACCAGCGGAATGTTGTCGACAATCGCCGACAGCATAGCTCCGCCCCACAGGATAATCATCATGGTCAGTCCGAAATCGCCTTTCGTCAGTTCCACCATCCAGTTGCCAAGGGTGATGAAGACACCGTTAACCTCCAGCGCGCCGACCATCATAAAGAGTCCGCAGAAGAAGAGAATCGTGCACCATTCCACTTTTTCCAGCATATGGGGAACATCAATCCCGCAGACCATTGCCATGACGAATCCACCGGCGATGGCGATCAGCCCCGGCTCGATTCCCATCATGCGGCTGAAAAAGAATCCCAGCAGTACCAGGCCAAACGTGCCGAGCGCATATTTCAGGCGTTTCGGATGCAGAATGGCGCGTCCCGGTTCGGTCATTGCCACCTGTTCGATCGCCTCGGCACTGGTTTTCAGACGCCGCCGCTGGTAAACCACCACCACGATGGCCGAAACGAGCATGATCAGCAGGACTACCGGTCCGAGATTGATGATAAAGTCGTTGAAACTCAATTTACAGCCCGCACCGATCAGAATGTTCGGCGGATCGCCGATCAGCGTCGCCGTCCCTCCGATATTGGAGAACACCGCCTCCAGGATCAGGAACGGAACCGTCGGCAACGATAATAACTGGGTGATCAGGATCGTGACCGGAGCCATCAGGATGATGGTGGTTACATTGTCCATAAAAGCCGAGATTAAGGCGGTCGCCAGCAGAAACTCAATCAGCACCAGGACACCGTTGCCCCGGGTTTGACGGGCAATCACCACCGCGACCCATTCGAAAACTCCGGTCGTGCCCATAATATTGACGATCAGCATCATGCCGATCAGCAGTCCGAGAACGTTCAGGTCGATATGCCTCAACAGTTCCGGGAATTCGGCCACGCCGAAGAAAACCATGGCCGCCGCGCCGAGGATCGCCGGAATCGATTTGTCCATCTTTTCCGACACAATCAACGCGTAAGCCACTAAAAATATGATAATTCCAATTGTCACGTGAATCCTCCGCGTTTACAGGTTGATGATTTTTTCCAGGAGCAGCGACTGGTCGATAATACCAAGCAGCTCCTGATCCTTGTTCACCACGTAAACTTGCGGGTATTTGAGGATCGAAATGGCAAACACGACCTCAATTAATGTCGCGTCTTCATAGAATTTGCAGAAATCGGAGGTCATAACCTCGCTGACGGTGGACCGGGCTTCAATATTGAAATATTTCTCGAACGGATCGAAAAAACGGATGAATCCGACGCTTTTCAACTGCGAGAAAAAATCCGGTATGCCCAGCGTAAAGAGATTCGTACAGACGATCTGTCCCACCAGGCGGCCCTTTTCCAGTACCGGCGCCACCGAGGTCCGGCATCCCGCCATCAGGGTGGTCGCCTCTTTCAACGGCTGTTCGGGAGTCAGCACCACGGAGGGTTTGGCCATGATGTCTCCGGCGATAATGGCTTTGCGGGAGACCTTGTTCAGGTGTTCAAGCTGCCGCTGCATTTCCTCGGGCGTGGGGGCTTTGGCCAGCGCTTCGCGCAATTCCGGCATTTGGATGTAGTTGGCGAACCGCGCGATGAATTTCAGCCCCTCCATGGGCTTGTCCGCCGGAATCAGCAGCAGACAGGCGATCCGCAGGGGAGCGTGGTCCGGCTCGTCGTTCGGCAACGGATTTTTCAATGTGGCAATTACCGTACCCAGGTGTTCGAGGCCTGGAATCCGGGCGTGCGGCAGGATCACGCCGCTGCCGATGGCGGTGGTGCCAAGCGTTTCACGGTCGAAAATCGCCTGACGGATCGTGTCGTAAGTAATTTTAGAAGTTTTGATTTCAGGAAGTTCAGTGACCTGGCGGCAAAGCCGTTCAAACAGCTCTTTTCTGTCGCCGACAACAATTTGCGCCATAAAGTTAGCGCCGGTGAAGTGATCATCGGGATACATAAATACCGACCTATAAGGTTTGGCTTGCGCCATTGGATTGTTTTATGGATTTGGGGAAACAGTGGAATCAGACCATAAAACACGGCGGCGAACGCCCGCTTAAGGAGCGGTGTATGAATTGGTTCAGGACCGGCCCGGATGAATCATCCCCGGTCCGGGAACCCAGCAAAACCGGCAGGTATACCGGCGGCAAGTAAAAAAGATGGTGCTGTTCGAGCGGGGACTCACGCTGTTCGGATTCCTCCACCCGGAATTCGTTGGTTTCAAAAATAGCTTCGCCGAAAAGACGGGCCCGAAAAATATGATCGACCGGAGAACGGGGAAAACAGGAGGTGTCCGCCGTTGAACGCATGACGTTCGTCAACAGCACAAGAACCAGAATATAAAACAGATACAAAAAACTCTTCATAACAATCAAGCCCTGGATACCCGTTTGGGATATCTTGGCAATATATCATTAATATTATATTTTACAAACTTCAATGCTGATAAAATTTATCGGAATAATTCCATCATTCATTATTTTCGAAAAAATCCACGGTAAAAAAGCCGAAATCGCCAAACGGGATTTGCATTTCAGCCCGCAAAAGGGTATTTTTTCCCGATAGGAACAATCCGTAAAATACCGTGTCCCGTCAACTCGTAGGAGGATGAATGAATACAGCCAAATGTCTGGCTCTGTCCCTGGTCCTGGTCACCGCCGCCGGAGTCACCATTGCCGCCGAACCCTTGTTCGAAGATGTCACCGCGGGAATGGGACTGTCCGCCCCCGGCAGCCGAAGCAGTGCCGCTTGGGCCGACCTCGACAACGACGGTTGGCCGGACCTGATCGTACAGGGACGCATCTGGCGCAATCTGCAAGGAAAAGGCTTTGCCGAAATTACCAAAGAGTCGGGAATCGCCCAGCCGGGATACTTCTCTGTCGCCGCCGATTTCAACGGTGACGGCCATATCGACCTGGTGTTTCCCGACCGGAAAGATCCGCTGTGGCTCGGTGACGGCAAAGGACATTTTACTCCCGGCGAAATGACCCCTCCCCCCAACCTGAAATCACAGGGCGCCACTGCCGCCGATTTCGACGGCGACGGCTGGGTCGACCTCTACGTCTCCAGTTTCGAGTCATGGAAGCCGCAGAGAAGTTTTCCCGATTTCCGTTATCGCAATAATCAGGGCAAACTGGAACTTGCCTGGACCGCCGAGCCCGGGGAAACCATGCGGGGCCGCTGCGCCACCGCCGCCGATTTCAACAATGACGGCGCCGTCGATATCTATGTGGGCAACTACCGCCTCCAGCCGAACTTCCTGTGGGTAAACGACGGCAAAGGAAACTTCGTCAACCGCGCCCGGGAATACGGCGCCGCCGGCAGTGAACGCCCCGGAACCACATTCACCACCGACTATAAAGTTAAATACAACTCTTCCGGCCACACCATCAGCGCCCTGTGGGGCGATTTCGACAACGACGGCTGGATCGATCTCTTCGTCGGCAACTTCTCCCATCCTCCAAAATATCAGGACCGCGCCCAATTCCTGCAGAACGGCGGCCCGGACAAAGAGTTCCATTTCATCGACCGCTCCGCCGATGCCAAACTGACCTGGCAGGAGTCCTACTCCGGTTCCGCCGCCGCCGATTACGATAACGACGGCCGCCTTGACCTCTTTTTCGCCACCGTTTACAAAAATGACAAAAGCCGACTGTTCCACAACGAAGGCGACTGGCGTTTCAAGGAAGTACCGGAGGGGGGAGGCATCAAAAGCGCGCTCACCTACCAGGCCGCGTGGGCGGATTTCGACAACGACGGACGTGTGGACCTCTTTACCGCCGGAAAACTTTACCGCAACGTCGGCCCCGCCGGAAATTACCTGCGTCTGAAATTGACCGACCGCGCCCCCAATACCACCGCAATCGGCGCGGTCGTGAAAGTCTCCGGCAACGGCGTTCTCCCCCAGATGCGACAGGTCGAGACCGGTACCGGCACCGGTTGTCAGAACGAATCGGCCCTCCATTTCGGACTGGGCAACTCCACCGGCGAAGTCACAGCGGAAATTCGCTGGCCGGATGGCACGACCGAATCGTTTCCGAACCTGAAAAGCAATACTTATTACCAGATTGTCCGCGGCGGAAAGCCCGAAGTCTTCCGCGGCGGAAAGCCCCAAAAATAAAATCACAGCGTGACGAAAAGCATGAACCATGCCATCAAACAAAATCTTGGAAAAATCATCGGAAAACGCAATTTGCCGGTTCTCCTGATTTTTGCGGCCATTCTGTTGAAATTTCCGCTGGCCCCGGTCTACTGTTTCGTACCGCTCGCCTATCATTCGTCCCTCGAAATCATGCCGGATGGCGCAATTGCCGCCCTGGCGCTGTTCCTGGTGCTGTTCCACCCCGGCTTCGATCTCCGCGCCGCGCGCGGAATACTGATTGCGGGGGGCGTATTGGCAACAGTGGTGGTGGTGCAGGCATTCAAACTGTCGTTTTTCCGGGTCGATTACAGCCTCGAGGCGCTGTTGCCGCCGGTACTGGTTCTGTTCGGGTGGCGTTACGGCGACGAACTGAAAAAGCTGATCTTCCCGGCACTGGCGGTCTGCTGGGGCCTGAACCTGGCACTGACGGTACGGATGTGGTTCTCGCAAGCTCCCTGTTACGGGCTGACCGGCAACTGGAACTGGAGCGCGGTTCTGCTGACGGCTTCCAGCGTCGCCGTGATTTATTTAATATTCCATCATTTCAATGAACAGACGGCCCGGATTGTCCTGGGAATACCGGCCGTCGGGCTGTCTATCTGGCAGTTTTTGATGTTTTTCAGTACGTCGCGCGGCGCTTTGCTGGCTGTGGTCGCGGCGCTGGGAGCGATCGGAATTGTCCATTTCTGCCGTCGGCATCCGCGATGGACCGGCTGGATATTGGGAGCGGGAATGGTTGTCGCCGCACTGGGGGTTGTGGTGTTTCTGTTTCCACTCTCCGGGATGCTGGGAGATGACGCGCGTTTTTACCTGATTCCGGGCGGCTTGAAAATCGCGAAGGAAAATCTGTTGCTCGGTGTTTCGCCTGAACTTTACGAAAGTTATGCGCTGGGGTCATTCGATCCCGGTTATTTCCTGTCCCGGTATGTGTCGGAACGCAATCCGCATCCGCATAACCAGTTGGTCTTTATCGCCGCCTGCTACGGATTGCCGGGGTTTGCCGCCTGGCTTTACCTGATTTTTTGCCCGTTCACCCGTTTGTTCAGAGTATTGTCGGAACCGCGCCGGGGCCGGGAAAAGCTCCTTTTCTTCATTTTTGTATTGCTGCTGGCGTCCGGGCTGGTGGACGTAACGCTCGAATCATGGCCCTGCAAGTACCTGTTTCTGTTGATCGCGGGTATTTTCTGGCATGAGATCAGGCCGGGCGGCGACGGGAAAATACCGGCACGTACGGCGGCGGTACTGCAAATCACGGCAGTACTGGGATTGTGCACGACACTGTATCTGACCTGTATCGCGTCATGGTCAAGCTGGCTGTATCGCCGGGCCAATATCCTGCAGGACAGCGGGGACAAACCCGAAGCCCTGCGCCTGCTGGTTCGTTCATCGGAGATCAATGCATCGCCGATCGTCTTCTACCGGGCTGGATTGGTTGCGCTGTTCGATGCCCGCAATCCCGATCTGGCACTGAACGCCCTGTCGCGAATCACGCCCCTGACCGGACGACGCAACTTCATCGGTCTCCACGGCATGCTGGGACGGATTTACAGCCTGAAGGACCGCCAGGATATTGCCCTGAAGTATTTCGCCCGGGAAACCAGGATCTATCCGTACAGCGTCATCAACTGGCATTATTACGCACAGGCACTGGAAAAAGCCGGAAAAAAAGAGGAAGCCGCCGCCGCCCGTCAAAAATACGAAGAGGCAATCCGCCTGAAACATCTGGAACCGGAACACCTGCCCTACCTCTTCCGTAATCAGCAATACGACCTGAACACCTATAAATTCCTGATTGATTACAAGGAAAAAAGAATCCGATGAATACCTTTCTTGAACACCTGAACTTCGGCTGGATGGCACTCCCCGCCGCCCTCCTGTTCCTGACCGCCCCGCTGGGGTTGGGGCTGGCAGTATTGCGCCACTTCCTGCGCCTGACGCCGAAGGATGGGCTTTCCTATGGTCTTGCCGCATTCGTCATCGGCTTGAACCTGATGGCTCTGATTGTGCTCGGCGGCGGTATAAATTGGGCCATGAAAAACTTTCTTGGAAATGTACTCTTATCACCGGGCGGTGCGGGATTACTGACCATTGGCACCTCCATTTTTTGGATATGTCTTATTTTA
>CALABZ010000162.1 GCA_937888615.1 uncultured Lentisphaeria bacterium
GCCGCTTTTTCAAGCCGACTTTTTCCAAATGTGCGCAATTTTCAGGACGTTATTAACCAATCTGCTGCAGTTAAGCCCACGAAATCAACTGACCGATTGCTGATGGACAAAAAATAATCCTGAAATATTTATTCGGACTGTTGACAAAATCGGGAACCGGCATTATTTTAAATATAAATTGGACTAGTCCAGAATTTGTAGGTAGTTGATATTTGGGGAATAACATGACTGTGCCAAGTCAGAAAATCGCAAACCGGCGGCCGTTGATTACGCAAGTGAGTCAGCGACTGATCAGCGATATCCGGAAGGGGATTCTGCCGGTCGGGAAGAGACTGCCGGGAGACCGGGTTCTAGCGGAGCGTTTCGGCACCAGCCGCGGCACAATCATCGAAGCGTTGAAGTTGCTGATGGAGCAGAATTATTTGCAGCGAGTATCGCACAGCGGTACTTTTGTCACCTACGATGGGAGTAAGGAAAAGAAGACACTGCGGCTGTTGCTGCCGTTTCCGGAAAAATCGATTTCGGTGGAGGCTGTACACAGTTTGGAAAATTGGTGGATTTCATCGGAAATTCAACGCGGGATTGTGGATGAGTGCATGTTACAGGGGGCTGAAATGACTTTTCAGCATTTCTCCGAAGCCGAAGATGAAATTACGCTGAGCAGTTATATACGTACAAGCGCCCGGTTTGACGGGGCGATTTTTATTGGCTGGCAGTTGGGCAGGCTCTGCGAGCGCATGGTTGCCCACAGCAAACGCTGTGTGCAAATTAACCTGCCCGACCCGCTTAATAACCGTCAGGGATGCGCAATTAGTTACGATTTGAAGTATTCGATGGAAATTCTGCTGGATTATCTGCTGAAGCAATGTCAATACCGCCGGCTGGTTTTTATCAATGAAAGTGACGAATTTCCTGTTGTCCAGACGTATGTTCGGGCCAAGCATGATGCCATCAGTGCATATTTGAAAGAAAAATATCCGAATGTTGAATTTGCATTTTGCGTAATTGATGAGTCGAATGAAGAAAGGGCAGGGGCGGTTTTGCGGCAATACTATGCTCCGGATACTTGCCTGGTCAATCTGTATACCGTTATGATGCCGCTGATTTATCGGATGGTTCAGCAGGAAGGGTTGACCATTGGGTCGGATGTCGGCATTGTCGGTTCCGGCAGCGGTATTGTTTTTACCAATTTAAATCCGGCGGCGACTTATCTGCATATCGATTTTTATGATCTGGGCCGCAACTCCTGCCGTCTGATTTGCGAATCCGTGCATGATAATGGAACAATGCCGGATTATGTCGAACTTAGGAACAGTAAATTAATTAAAGGCGAATCCACAAAAACATGAGGTATGGAAAATGAGAAGAGTTAAATTTTTTACGTTGATTGAGCTGTTGGTTGTTATAGCTATAATAGCTATACTTGCGGCGATGCTGCTGCCGGCCCTGAATCAGGCGCGAAACAAAGCACGGGCCATCGGATGTCTCAGCAATTTGAAACAGTGCGGCAATGGATTTATGCTCTACGGCAATGATTACAACGGCAATCTGTGGATTTTACGCTCTACCGGTTCCAATGAAATCTACTGGCAGGAAATTATTTCGAAACAAACCAAATACCTGCCGATGGATGAAAAGTACACCATGGCCCGCTGCGCCATCCAGGAACCATTCGAATACAACCGCTATCACTGCTACGGTGTAACCAATCCCTGGGTACCGATCGCTGAATATACCAAAAATGTCGGATATGATTATTTCATTGTCTCCGGAAAAATCGGCAAGGTGACCACTTTCCCTCTGCTTGCGGATACGGTTTACGGAGGAAACGGTACGCAGAAGAACTATCAGAGCAGCATGAACTATTTTATCTCGTCATCGGACTCGGATGGTACTTTTCACCTGCGGCATTCACGACGCGCCAACACCTATTTCCTTGATGGCCATGCCGAGCCCATTGCACACCAAGGCGTAATTGATGCCGTAACCACGGCGCGCAACGGCGCCTGGAACGGCTTTCTGGTAGAGCTCGATTTAACCAAAATTCTGGTCAGGTAAGTAAAGTGAAAAAGACAGCAGTAATATATTTGTTGATTTTCGGGCTGTGTGCGATGGGGGCCGGATATGAATTCATAATGCCGGAGAAACCGGCCTCCGCCGAAACTACCGCCGTTACGGAACTGAAAAAAATATTGAATTTCGAGTTGCGGATCGACGGCAAAAAGCCAGTATTTGTGATCGGCTACGCCGTCGGCTGGAAACTTGACGGCGAACAATGGCGGATCAAATCCGAAGGCGATAAAATTCTCCTCGCCGGCGGCACTCCGCGCGGTACCCTTTACGCGGTGTCGGTGTTCATGGAAAAAATACTCGGCGTTCGGCGCTGGAACCAGTTCGAAGAGTTGATTCCGCAATATTCGCGGGGATTGAATCTGCAGCCGTTCGACATCAGCGGCAAACCGTATTTCATCTAGCGCGATATTTACTTTGATTATGCGCTGCCGCCGGACGGCGGACGTTTTGCTGTCTTCAACCGGCTGAATAGTATTGGCGACAGAACGATCGGAGCGGAACGCGGCGGACATTTCGCTTTCGGGCGTCCGTATTTTGTTCATACCTTCAATCATTATTTTCCGGAAAAGGATTACTTCGAAAAACATCCCGAATATTTCGCCCTGATCGGCGGCAAGCGCAAAGCAGGTCCGCAATCGCAGTTATGCCTGACCAATGCCGCCATGACCAACGAAATGTGGGAAAAGCTCAAAGCCTATATCCGGCAGGACGAAGCAGAGGCCGCCGCCAATGGTGTGGAACTGCCGCTGGTCTACGATATTTCGGCTAACGACAACAACCGGATCTGTACTTGCGAATTCTGTCAGGCCATCATCAATCGGGAAGGGGGCGATGCCGGACTGATCCTGTATTTCGTTAATCAGCTGGCGGCGAAACTGAAGGAGTTCCGGCCCGGTCTTTATGTAAGTACATTGGCTTATATGAATACGGAAATGGCGCCGGAACATATTCGGCCGCTTGATAATGTAGTCATTCGTCTGTGCGATACCAGCTCCAGCAATTTCAGCTCGATCCAGGCGCCGGAAAATAAAGTGTTTCACGACAAGTTGCTTGACTGGTCTGTTGCCGCCGCCCATCTTTACATCTGGAAGTACGCCATTACCTATGGCGTGGCGGACCTGCCGTACCCCAGCGAATTCGATTATCCTGACCAATTCCGTTTTTACCGTGACCACAAAGTGAAATTCATGTTCATGGAGCACGAGAAACCGGAACGGGCCGACATGCACACAATGAAAACCTGGCTGGAAGCTAAATTTCTGGAAAACCCTGACGCTGATTTCGAGCAGCTTTCCACCGATTTCTTGAATTCTTATTATGGCACGGCAGGAAAGTTTATCGGTGAATATCGGCGTTTACTGCGAAATTCGGTGAAGAAACATAATTCGATGGCCTGTGCCTATATTCCCAATGTTGGTGCGTTCAATTTCCTCGATCTGGAAACGGTTCGCCATGGGCAGGAGTTATTTGACCTGGCGGAAAATTCGGTCAAAAACGATCCGGTCCTGTTGCGCCGGGTCCGGCGCGAGCGACTGAATCTGGACAAGGCTGTTTATGTACGGATTCGTGAACTCAGCCGCGAATGGCGGCAACTGGGCCGGAGCATGGATGAATTTCCATTTTCCTTGTCGGACAGTATCAGACGCGCCGAGGAAATATGGACCGCCGCCATTGATTTCAACTATGGTAAACTGCCATATCGCGGAAGCGCGTTGGAACAGATGAAGAAAGAACTGGATTTATACGCGAATTTGCCTGTGGAAGTGCCCGTGAACGATAAATTTGAAAACGGCATCGAATTTACTGTGGAACAAGGCAATCCGAATGGCCGCAAAATCGTTCCCGATCCCGAATCGTCGATTGGTTACGCGGCAATGGTTGACCTGAGTAATGGCCCCGGCATTCACAAACTGCCTTTGCTGATGGGCGGTTATGTCGCGAGCACCAAGGCAAACCAGTTTGGTAAAGTGATCACCGCCGCACAGGTTAAAGGGCCGGGCTACAACTGGTACAGTACCCCGGAATTCACCCCGGAGCCATCCGGATACATCTTTTTTCTGAATGACTGGACCATCCAGTTTACTCAGGACGTGGCGGCTTCGCTCAGGGATGGCCGGAAATATAAAGCCTGGGCCAGCATCAAATTCACCGGGCCCGATTTCTCGCATGGGCGGCCCGGAGAGAAAAACGCCATTTACGTAGATCGTTGCGTGATGGTTCCAGTGGATTGAAATCAGCGATAATATAAAGAATCCGGGGTTGCGAAAACCCCGGATTTTTGCTTTAGTACGCCCGGCATGGGCGATAAGCTGACGGTGAAATTGGCAGTAGGAACTGTTAGCCAATGGCAAGGGTGTCCACCGCGAGGTGGAATCTGAAGGAAGCCGGCGGCAAAATCCCGGCCTGACGAACAGAAAGTACATATAAGGCATTGCGAGGCGGTAGCGCCGAACCATGAGTTTTCGTTCAAACGGAAGCTTTACAGTCTGGATGCCACGCTGATAGAGCTTTGTGTCCGGGCATTTCCGTGGGCCACCTATCGCCAAACCAAAGGCGCAATCAAGCTCAATCTGCTGCTTGATCATGACGGCTGTCTACCGGTGTTCATGGATTTCACTCACGGCGGTGTCCATGAAGTCACCAGCGCACGGCACATGGATTTGCCGCGCGACAGTATGGTTGTCTGCGATACGGTGAACCGCCAGACGCTGGTTTTGCTGACGAATAACTTTGATCTTGATGCCCAGACCATCGGCGACATCTATAAATCCCGCTGGCAAATCGAATGCTTCTTTAAGAT
>CALABZ010000163.1 GCA_937888615.1 uncultured Lentisphaeria bacterium
GCCCTGCCGGGCGCACCAAAAAAAATCCCGGATCGCTCCGGGATTCTATTCTGATCAGATCACATACGTTTTCAACGGCGGAAATCCGTTGAACGCCACCGCGCTGTAACTGCTGGTGTAAGCCCCGGTGGAGAGCCAATAGATGCGGTCCCCGGCGGCCAGGTTCAGCGGCAGATCGTATTGGTAATCCTCGTACAGCGTATCGACACTGTCACAGGTGGGTCCGGCCAGAATGCATTTTTCAGCCAGTCCCTGTTTCACCGTGTACAGGGGATACTTGATCGACTCGTTCAGCGTTTCCATCAGGCCGTTGAATTTGCCGGCATCAATATAAACCCAGCGTTCGAGAGCAGTACGGGACTTGCGGGCAATCAACGCCACTTCCGTCACCAACACCCCGGAGTCGCCCACCAGCGAACGGCCCGGCTCAACGATGATTTCCGGGAGGTCGTCACCGAAGTCTTCACGAAGGTAACGTGTGATTTCAGTGGCATAGGTTTCGATGGAGTTGGTCTTTTCCTGGTAATGAGCCGGAAAACCACCGCCCATGTTAATACACTTGAGGTTGATGCCTTCCTCCGTGACCCAGTCAAAAAGGTATTTGACCTTGGCGATGGCGTTGTCCCAGGCCGCGATGTCACGCTGCTGCGAACCGACGTGGAACGAAAGCCCATAGGGGTCCAGTCCCAGTTTCTTGGCAAGGACCAGCAGATCATAAGCCATATCCGGGTGACACCCGAATTTGCGCGAAAGCGGCCAATCCGCGGTCAACACGCCTTCCGTCAGCAGCCGGACGAACACTTTGGAGCCGGGCGCGGCCGCGGCGATGTTGCGCAAGTCCGATTCGCTGTCGGTCACAAAGAGCCGGATTCCCGCCTCGTAGAATTCTTTGATATGGGTATTTTTCTTAATGGTATTGCCGCAACTCATGCGGTCCGGGGAAACCCCCAGCTCCAACAACTGCCTTAATTCGTACACCGAAGCCACATCGAAACACGATCCCAGCTCATTCAGCATGGTAATGACTTCCGGCGCAGGATTGGCCTTTACCGCGTAATAGACTTTGGCATAAGGAAGATTGGTGCGGAGCTCTCCGTACTTTTCTTTAATGACATCTTTCAGAATCAACTGGAACGGCGTCTCCTGCCGATCCGAAAAATTCGTGATTCTGTTCCAATCTTCCTCCGAGAAAAAGTCATTCACATTTATTCTCAATTCAGTCAAGCTCCACAATTAGAAATTTATTAACCGGATAACACAATCCCCTGGCTTGACTTGACCTGAAGCCAGGGGATGACTTGCTATTAATATAATCGCATGCAAATCTCATATCAAGCCGCAAAAAATATTTTTCCGGAGTTTGACAGATCCCTCCTTCACCATTATACTATATATGAATGGTATCAGCATAAATTATCGAGGTTCATATGAAATTAGCCGCCCTTGCTTTGTCCGCTCTCCTTTGCGGCGGACTCGCCGCCGCCGACCAGCGCAATCTGTTGGTCAATCCCGAATTCGACTTCCATTCGTTCGTCAACCACCGCAATGGAGAATCCGTCAGCTACAGCGGCAATAACGCCGCCTGCTGGAACACCGATGGCCCCGCCGACATCACCGTCATCCGTGCTTCCCATATCGAACCGGACCTCAGGCCCGCGACGGCATTCCGAAATGGGGTCAAAATCGCCCCCGGCAAACGCATCCGCCAGTTCTTCACCCTGCCGGAAGCAAATCTGATTCCCGGCGACTCGATCAGCCTGAAATTCTATGCCTCCCCCGGCATCAAAGGCACGGTCCGACAGTTGAAATTCGACAGCGAAACCGGCAAATGGTCCCCGGCGGACTTCGGCATGGCCGACAAGCGCACCTTTCCCAAACACGCCCGCGGTGAACTGGTCGTTTCCGATTCCGTCGAAACCGCCGTCAAGGAAACCCCGGACAAATCCGCCCGCCCCCAACCCGCCGCCGTGGAAAATCTCCGTCTCAAAGGCACGTTCAGCGATAAAAACGAGTCCGACTCCAACGCGGTTTCCGCAGCCGGGGTCGAAGTCGAATTCGCCAACACCTCCGACCATGACGCCTGGGTATTCTCTCCCTGCCTGATCAAAAGTGAAAAAGCCGCCGACGCCGTCGGCGAACTGCGCGAAATGCCCGATTTCTACCGCCATAGATCGGAAGAGCGTCGTGTAGGGAAAGAGTGTA
>CALABZ010000164.1 GCA_937888615.1 uncultured Lentisphaeria bacterium
CTGAAAACAAAAGAACAAATTCCACCTCATCCGTATCCAACACGGAAAAAGCCGACAGAAAAATCGTTTAACGTGATATCGTAAAAGTCGTTGAATGGTAAAAATCGCATGAACCGTGGAATGCAATCTCTGACAATTAATCTCTCGATATATTACAGCATCAGGTCCTTCATTGAGTAAAACATCACTGGCTGGAATTCATTGCCCGTCGACATTCTTCCGTCAACTCTGCGATAAGATCATGGACGGATACAATTTTCTCTATGCGATGCGCATTGACACCGCATGTGATAATTCCTTCGGCCAAATTTCCAGAGGCGGCGTTCGACAATGCCTGGGCAATACAGTAAGGGGATCTTGCCGGAACACAGCTTTTCAAACAATGATAAGGGCATGAAAATGGCTTTTTACCTGAGTTCAGGAGTTCGGTAACAAAAGAATTGCGGATTACGCGCAAAGGAAGTCCCACCGGACTTTTGATGATGACAATATCTTCTTCCCGGGACTTGAGGTAAGCCTCTTTGTATGTGGGGGACGCATCGCATTCATGGGTGCACACGAAGCGTGTTCCCATTTGCACCCCTTCCGCACCGAGATTCAGAAAACGCACAATATCCGATCCCGAAAAAATTCCTCCGGCGGCAATAACAGGAATTCGGCATTCATATTTTTCTGTTACAGTTTGCAGGTAATTTACGACTTCTGAAACAATGGTTTCCAAAGACGGATGACGGGAAATCTCTTCCAGGGAAAAGCCTAAATGGCCTCCGGCCTCGGCCCCTTCCACAATCATTGCATCGGGCAGCCGGTGATATTTTTTCCACCATATACGGCAGATAATGGAAGCGGCCCGCATTGACGACACAATTGGAATAAGTTTAACCGGTGCATTTTTCGTTAACGCCGGTAAATGCAGCGGGAGTCCGGCGCCGGATATAATAACTTCTACATGTTCATCGACAGCGGCACGAACAAGTTCATCATAATCGCTCAAAACGAACATGATGTTGACTGCGATGGGGCGATTCGTCAAAGCCCGGGTGTCTTGCAGTATTTTCCGGAGTCCCCAATACGATTTTTCTTTATAGCTTAACTCCGAACGAGAACAAAATTTACTGGCACCGACAGCGGCGACAACCCCCAAAGCGCCTTCCTGGGAGACGGCGGAGGCAAGTCGGGCAGCCGAAACGGCAACTCCCATTCCTCCTTGAATGATCGGAAGTTTAAAGGAAAGATCTCCGATTGCCAGAGATGGCAAAGTAGTATGATTATTCAAAATGGTTCCCTTGATTTCTAATGAACAGTCTGTGTTGGAATATATGTGTCGAAAAAATAGAAGAATGTAAAAATTCCGATTACACAGGTATTCTTAAAAAGTCAAAAGCAAAAAAGTACGAAGAAGTTGCCGGCTTCGCACTTTTGCAATCATCGATTTGGAGGACTACCTGCGGTTGCTGCCGCGATTGCCGCCGAATTCGCTACGAGAGGGTCTGTCCTCTTTCGGACGGGCTTCGTTGACGACAATCGAGCGTTCGCCCATTTGTTTCCCATTGAGGCCTTCGATTGCTGCCTTTGCATGAGCCGCATTGACCATTTCGACAAAACCGAACCCTTTGGCGCGGCCAGTGTCGCGGTCGGTGATCAAATTTACGGAATAGACATCTCCATACTCACTGAACGCGGTCTTAAGTTCGGCTTCAGTGGTCGAGAACGACAGATTTCCCACATACAATTTCATAGTGGATTTCCTTTTGCGGTTTTACCGCATAATTCAAGCGGGACAAACTGATTCGGATTGTGGTCTGAGATTCGCCGGAAAGGAATGTGGGGCCATTTGCTCCGTCAAGGCTAACAAGAAAATGATTCAAACTGATTTTTGCTTTCGCAATTCTAACCGAGCGGCGTATCCATCCGGGACGTTCTGTTTATCCATTTGAAATCCGATGATTAAAATGGCTGAAGCATTCCCTTTGCTCTAAAAAGAATATATACCCTAAGAACTTCAAATACAAGTATTTTTTTAAATATCAATAATAAATTTTAACAACCCAAAGGATATGACGCTTAAACGTATGTTTTTAACAGGTGTAATCTTCGATGATAATAAAGCAGTTTTTTTAACCGTCCTCATCACAAAAAATTGCATAAAAACCCAATTATGATTAAATTGCTCCGGAAGGGGTAAGACCCACCTCTGCATAATGTGGTTTCCCGTTATTAACCAAAGGAATAATCGGCAAGATCTGTTTGATGTCATCTACGGTAATGAATGCAATGTCGCTGGGATGGACATGGATATGATACCATGTTTTGCGATAGCGGTAATGAAACGTGAATTCATTCCACTCCTTCGGGAAACATGGAGAGATCCGCAATTTGTCCACATCAAGCGTTACCCCGAGCAGGGTTTCCAGAATCAACTGATACATCCAGCCCGCGGCACCGGAGTACCACGTCCATCCCCCCCGGCCGGTATGCGGAGAAACCGCATAGACATCGGCTGCCACCACATAAGGTTCGACCTTGTATATGGAACATTTCTGCGAATCGGAGGCATGATGAATCGGGTTGATCATTTCAAACAGCTCCCAGGCGCGGGCGGCATCTCCCGCTTTGGCGAAAGCCATTGCCGCCCAGACTGCCGCATGGGTATATTGTCCGCCATTTTCGCGGACTCCCGGAACATATCCTTTGATATAACCCGGTTCGAGAGCGGATTTATCAAACGGGGGAGTCAGAAGCCGGACGAGTTGATGATTCCGATCTGCAAGCGATTGCCAGACCGCATTCATCGCCATGCGTGATTTTTCCGGATTTCCACCGCCGGAAAGAACAGACCAGCTTTGTGCGATCGAATCAATTTTACATTCGGGATTGGCAGACGATCCCAGCGGTGACCCGTCGTCGAAATAAGCACGCCGATACCATTCGCCGTCCCATCCGCTGAACTCGATGTTTCGACGGAGTTTTTCCGCTTCTTTCCGGCAATGACGCGCGAATGAGAAAACCTTGCAATTATCAGCAAGAGGGGCGAATGTCGTTAGAACGTCGTACAGGAAAAATCCCAGCCAGACGCTTTCGCCTTTGCCGTGTTCTCCCACCAGATTCATCCCGTCGTTCCAATCACCGGAGCCGATCAACGGCAGACCGTGGACCCCGAATTTCAAACCGTGGCGTATACTGCGGACACAGTGTTCATAAAGAGCGGCGGACTCCTCCGAACGCGAAGGAAGATCATAATAGGAGTCTTCCTCCGGTTTTATCGGACGGCCTTTGAGAAATGGAACGTTTTCGTCCAGAATCCCGGTGTCTCCAGTGGCGCCCACATAACGGCAGACGGCGAATGGCAACCATAGATAATCGTCGGAACAATGAGTCCTTACGCCGCGGTCGAGCGGCGGATGCCACCAGTGCATGACATCGCCTTCCTGGAATTGGTGTGCGGCGGCGACCAGCAGGTGTTCCCGGATCAGCTCCGGGGCGGAATGAACCAATGCCAGCACATCCTGCAGTTGATCGCGAAAACCGAAAGCTCCGCCAGACTGATATTTGGCGCACCGTGCCCAGAGGCGACAGCCGATCGTCTGGTACAACAGCCAGCCGTTGGCCAGAAGATTCAATGCGGTGTTCGGCGTTTCCACTTTGACTTTGCCGAGTATGTCCTCCCAGCGAGCCAGTACCGCTTCAAGAGCTTTTCGGGGAGCATCGGGCTGCCGAAAGCAACGAACCAGGCTTCTTGCGTCATCCACGTCATGCCCGCATCCGAGACGGAAGATGATTTCACGTTCTTCGCCGGATTCCAAATCAATATTCACATGAATTGCGAAACAGGGGT
>CALABZ010000165.1 GCA_937888615.1 uncultured Lentisphaeria bacterium
CGTAGCTCCCGCCGGTGAACCGAACCTGTCCGCCGACCACCGTGTGGATCGCCTTGGCCGCGCGTTCGCGGCTGATGTTCGTGTACTCCAGTTCCGTTCCGAAAGTCAGTGCTTTCGCCGTCTCGATCATCGTGTTGGTCATAATTCTGCCTCCATCGTTTGGCTTGTTGACCGTTGCTGTCGGGCGGCTCCGTACCGCCCCCGTTTACAGTGCATACAATGCCATGATAATCGCTTAATAGCCAATGACTTATGCAAGATAAAGCGATAATATATCTTCTTTGTTATCAGGGTTTTATGAGGTATTGGACTTGCTATTTTTCACCCCTGCGCTGCGCCGGAAAATCTGCGGATTTTATAGAAATAATACTGGATTTTTCTAAAATCGGCGATATGAAAAAATGCCAGTCCGATTGGCATAGAAAAGAGGAAATGATACGAAAAAGATTTGAGGCTGTTGCTCCCGGTATCCGGCTATGCGAAACGCCGTTGTTCGCATAGTTTGGGGGCGTGTTGCGATTATGCTTATCGACCAGCATCAGGCTGGAGGTGGTCTCGGCGCGTTCGCCGCGACAGAGCTGTTTGTGTGCGGACAAAGCCGCCCTGTGCGCGGGCGGCTTCCTGCATAATCGAACCTATTCGGCCTCGACGTATTCGCAGATATGCGCGAGGGCTTCCTCGTAAGATTTGCTGGCGAACACCGCCTTGGTCATGGGTTCAATCAAATCCGCTCTGCCTCCTCTGCGAAGCGCATTTCGTGCGATTGCAAGCAAATTATAGATGTTCCCATCCTCTCCGATAAGTCGACACGGGATACCGGATTGTTTTTCTTCTGGTGTCATTTGGCCCAGCCTTTCTTTCCCGGCCAGCCGACACCCGGAAAATTATAGTCGCCATGCCGGACGGCTTCCATTTCGGCATCGGCCGCCTTGCGGTAGTCGGGATGCTGACGTTCCTCTGCCGTGCATTTGGGACAGAGGCAGTCTGTGTTGAATTTAGACATTTGCCGCGATTTTCCTTCGAGGGAAGCGTGGCATCTGTCACAGAATGTGGTGGTGAAAAATCGGTCTGCCATATCAGGCTCCTTTCGGTTGCGGGGCGGCGTTCCTGCCGCCCCGGTTTATGTTTAATATTTCATGATGAGTTCTTCGCCTCTTGAAGTGATTCCGGCGATGCATCGGTCACAGAGCAGACCTAAATCCACCTCTTCCCGAAGTTCGCTCCGACTGAAAAGTTCGCCACACCATTCGCAGATGGCCTCGGGATCTTCAAACGTTTCGGTTTCGGTGTCTCTGAGTATCGCTTTTTCCATGGTTGCCTCTGTCGTTATTTTGTTGTCTGTAATGTGGTTGCGGCTCCGTGCCGCTCCTGTTTACAGTGACACAATATGCCGCTTACTTGCGTTATAGCCAGTACATAAATACTTTATAATAAAGTTTTTTTGTCGGACTGTTATCGACTTGTGACTGGCTATTTTTTATACCGGCAATATGAGAAATATCCAGTCGGGTTGCGATATAAATCTCGAAATCATGCGTTTATTTTATGACCCCATCGCACGCGCTCCCGTCATAAAATTATGCCCACAACCGCACACAAACGGCTCAACGTTCGCTGATCCGGGGGCGGGCTGAACCGGCCTGGCCGTGCATAAAACCGTCCGGCGCGACAGAGTCGTTTGTGCGCAAACAACGGGGGAGAGTTTTGCGGAGAATACGCTGTATCATTGATAGGTATGGCCGAAAACCGGTTAAACTTTTCAATAAGTGGCTTGACAAAATGGGAAAAAAAGTTATATTTATTGATAAGTAGAGCCGAAAACCGATGAAAGATTTCAATGCACGAGGTGTCCCATGATCATAAAACGCGATCAATATCTGAAAAAATTGATTTCCCGGCAATGGAACGGGCAAATCAAAGTCATTACTGGAATTCGGCGTTGCGGGAAATCCTATCTCCTGCGCAATCTTTTCAAGGAATATCTTTTGTCTCAGGGAGTAAAGAATGATCAGATTATTCATTTGGAGCTTGATTTGGTCAGTAATATCCGTTATCGCAACCCACTCGAACTGTCGCAATATATTCACGATCGCATTGACGGGAAAACAGAGAAATTTTATCTGTTTATTGATGAAATACAAATGTCTGAGCCGGTAAAAAACCCATATCTACCCGATGGAAAAAAAATAACATTCTATGATACATTGAATGATTTCAGGGCAATCCCCAATCTTGATGTCTATGTAACCGGCAGCAATTCAAAGATGCTATCCACTGACATCCTCACCGAGTTTCGCGGGCGTGGGGATGAAATCAGAATTCATCCGCTTTCATTTGCCGAATTTTATTCTGCGACTGGAGGTGACAAGGCGGAGGCTCTGAAACAATATTCCTATTATGGAGGAATGCCGCTTGTGCTTCAACAAGAAAACGATGGAGAAAAAGCCGCATATCTGTCCTCTCTTTTTTCAGAAGTCTATTTAAAGGACATTATTGAACGCAAAAAGATTGAGTATCCGAATGAATTGTCTCAAATTCTGGATCTGCTCTGCTCTTCTATCGGTTCCCTTTCCAACCCATCCAAAATTGCCGATACGATTCGTTCTAAAAAAGGTGTGAAAGTTTCCGCAAACACCTTAAAGAGTTATCTTGAATATCTGGAAGATGCGTTTTTATTTTGTGAATGCAAACGTTATGACGTGAAAGGGAAGGCATACTTTGAATATCCCATGAAATATTATTGTGAGGATATTGGATTACGCAATGCCAGAACCGGGTTCCGCCAAATGGAAATGAATCATATCATGGAAAACATGATTTGTTCCGAATTACGCGTAAGGGATTTTAATGTTGATGTCGGCATCGTTTATGAAAACGGTAAAAGCAAGTCCGGCGCTAATATAAAAATCTCACGCGAAATAGATTTTATTGCCTCCAAAGGGAATAAGAAGTTTTATATTCAGTCTGCATTTGCAATGCCGGATGAGGAAAAAAGAATAACTGAGCTGAAACCATTTTCCTTGGCAGGGGATTCGTTTCCCAAGATTGTTGTACGTCAGGATATCGGAAAGCCATGGTACGATGACAATGGTTTTTTGAATATTGGGTTGCTTGATTTTTTGCTTGATGATTCCAACCTTAACTGAAGCAATGGTTATAGAAAAAGCCCGGCAAAGACGCGTTTGTGCGCGATTGCCGGGCTTCGGATTTATTCGGTGACTTCGATCGTCACGTCCTTGACGGAAAGTTCCGTGAGTTTGGCCTGAAGCGCGTCATACGATTTCTTCGCGGCGGCTTTGAGCTGGACTGCCTGTTCGGGCGTGATTTTTCCATCGGTCACCATGGCGTCGATTTTCTGCTCGACGAGCGTTGCGCCACCGGCGGTATAGGCGATGTCCAGCACCGTGCCGACGGTTTTGTGGATGGCGGCAACCTTTTCCTGCGTAAAGAAGGAACACCCGCACATCGTCCCCATGCCAAGGGTGAAAGCGGCGAGCAGAGCAAAAACGGCGGTGAATTTCTGAGTTTTCGTGGTCATAAAAGAATCCTTTTTGTTTTGAGTTAGAGACCGAGAACGGAGATCGACAGCGTCTTGTTGTCGCTCCAGTTCGGCGCTCCGTTTTTGGTGGCTTCGGCTTTGACCGCACCTACCGTCGTGCCGTCATCGCGCTTGAGTGAGGTTTTTTCGTTCGGCTCGTAGAATTCGCGGTAGACGATATTCTGAGCGCATCCGGCGGTCATTCCAAGAACAACCGCCCCCATGGCTGCGGTTGTGAACCGCACGATTTTCACTTCGCACCTTCTTTCTTTTTGCGGCAGACCGCGCATTCGCAGGGCGAACACCACGCCGACCAGCCGAAGAGCTGGCAGACGTTTCCGAAACGGCGCGCCTGATTCATCACGATCCAGCGACGCGGATTGTACCAGCCGAACTGTGCCTTGGCGACGCGGTATCCGTTGCGTTTGAAGCGGTTGTTGGACGCGATGAATTTTTCTTTGCTCCGGTCGGATTCGTGCCACTCGATGTCGTGGATGAACGCCACGACCGCAAGAGACGGATGAAGCGCCGAAATGGTGTCGCGCAGCCAATCCGGGAACGCATCCGGCCCGATGCCGTTGTAGATGGAGCAAAGTTCCTGCATCGTGTATTTGCCGATAATTTCACGGTTTTCGAGCTGAAACTCCCCGGCCTGGCGTTTCAGTTCCTTGATTTCCTTGAGACGATTCATATTCCTCCTTGAATTTATTCGATGGTCTGCCAGACCATCGGGCTGACAAACACACCGGGTCCGGTTTTCGCGCTGGTCACAACATGCCGTGCGACTCCGTTCAGGAAGCGGTCAACGGTGACCCCGGTGAAATAGATGGTGTCGGAATCCTTATGAGCCAGCGCGTCGAACGGAGCCTGCGTCAAGCGGATCATCAACACCCGGTTCGGCATTATTCACCGCCCATCGGAGCAAGTTCCATCGCCGGATCGAGATAGACATATCCTGTCGCCGAATAGAGCGAGTAATGGATTTTGACATCCAGCGGAAGCCCCGCTTCGGTGATGTTCAGCGGAATTACCAGTTTCCGCTGTTCCATCTCGGAATCGTTGACCCATTCCGCCGCGGAATCGTCCAGCCATTGCCCCGCGTTGGCGCTGAACAGGACTTCGCTTGCGCCGTCCGCACGGGGAACGGTCACCTGCAGGAGCAATTTTCGATTGAGTTCATCCAGCGAGGTCAGTCCCTTGGCGGCGATGTGGAGCGTCAGCGTGTGAAGCCCGGTCGCGGCGGGCGTGATCCGCAAGCCCTGAAACGGAGCGCGTCCGAGGCTCATGCCTCCCGATCCGTTCGCCGAACTGGTGAATTTCATGCAGGCCGGAGCACCGCCCGTCCGGTGGGTGTTCCATGTATCGCACAGATAATTGACCGAACGGCAGGTGTAATGCCCGGAGTCAGTCTCGTTTCCGCAGATGACATTGTAACCGTTCCACACGTTGGTCGCGGTTTCCCCAATGTTGCTCCGGAGTGCGCCGTTGGATGTGCCGACGTAGATGAAACCCGCATCGGAATATCGGGAACCGACCGCCGGATCGTCCGCGCCTCCGGTCACTTCGGCGTTTTCCTTGCCGAGCGTCAGCGTTCCGACCTTGAGCGTAGTCGCCTCCGCCGCGAACAGGGCATATCCCGGATAGTAACTGGAAAGCATCCCGATATCGGCGATGCATCGACGGAGTTTCACCGCCCCCTTGAGGTTGCAGTTCCGCAGTTGAAAACCGTAACCATAAAGCGCGACACCGCGCGGATGATTGACGGTGACTCCGCTCACAATGACCGGCTCCCATGCGCCCTCAGAATAGCTTCTTTCGCTGAAACTCAGCTCCAGCGCGGAAAAATACGGATACTGGTTGAGGTCGCCGGTTCCGTATTTCACCCAATCGTAGTAATTTCCATGGCCTTCGGAATCGATGCCGTCGGTTTCCGCCATCTGAATGGTGATGTTTTTCACCGATTTGGAATGTCCGGGAATGGTGCTGTTGCCCCAGCCGGAGATCGAAACCACCCGTCCGCCTTCGGTAATGCGCCAGCATTTCGGGAGATTGACGCTGATGTTTTCGATTTGAAATTCCCGGCTGCCGTGACTGCGGATGAGGCCTTGCCCGATACTGAACATCGTCGGATTATCGGTTCCGAGTTTGCGCGTCTCAATGGCGGCGGTCATGTTCCGGAGCAAGCAGTAATCGTTGACCGCGGAATAGAAGAGACACGGAATGCCCCCCCACGAGCCGTTGACCAGAATGTGGAACCGGATATTCTGATAATCCGTGAATGCGCCGCCCCACGAGCCGTTGGAGAAGTTCAGCATGGTTCCGCTGCCCGGCCCGTAGTTTCCGTCATATTGACTGGTGGACGTGTAGACATCGACCTCCGAAACCGAGATGTAGCTTGCGTTGTTCAGGTTTATGGGGTTGTTCGTCTCGCCGTAGTAATCATCGCCGCCGTTCACCGCATTGACGATGCAGTCGTGCATCGAAAACACATGAGCGGTATTGATGTTCATGTAGGATTTGCAACTGGAACTGGTCGTCGCCTCGGTAAACGTTTCCAGATTCAGATCGACGCCCTTCGCTCCGAATTTGCAGTGTTCAAAGGCTATATCCGCCAGATAGTCCTGCGCCGGAAACTTCAGAACCGGCATATAGGCCGGTGTGTTGTCCCGGAACAGATAAATCCGGTGCATCAGGAAGGTTTTCCCGGCGGTCAGGCAGAAGGAATACTCGTCGCCCCACGGTTCCGTTCCGGTATCGGCGCGGATGTTGGCGTATTCGGCTTCATCCGCGCCCCACGCCTCCTGTGCGATGGTCGGCATGAGATGCCAGTATTTGTCCCCGGCTTTGGGCATGCCGATGAACAGAATATTCTGAACATCGGCGTTGCTTCCGCGCGGCAGAAGCGCCGAGGCGGCCTCTGCCGTCCGGCGAATGACCCACGCAGTGTTGTTTCCGAGATCCGCAATCGCCTCCGGAAATACATTCATGGGCGTTTCCGGCGAAGTCCCGTCGCCTTTTTCAGCGGCGGACGGATCAAGATATTTCAGAGTGAAATCAATGTTGGAAAAAATCATGTTGCGTCCTTATGGTTAAACAATCGGATAGTTGGTGGTTGCGTCGGGACCGGCTTCGGGAATCGTCACTTCGGGCGTTCCCTCAAGACCGTTACCGATGCCTCCGCCGGAGAGCGACGGCGAGCGCAGAAGATTGGCGTTGACCGTGTTGAATGCGAACGATGCGACCGGCGAATCGGCGGAGCCGGTGTCTACGTCAATCCAGACCAGTTGACCGCCCTGTACACTCAAAACCTGACCTTCTTCGCCGAGGGAAACGCCGCGAACAACATCGTTGGCAACGATCAGAATCGCCGGTTGACCGGTCGGAAAAGACTGTTCGTCAAAGCCGCGTCCGTCCGTTCCGGGTTCTCCCGGCACTCCCTGCGGTCCTGCCGGGCCGGTATAGCCGCGCAATCCCTGCGCTCCGGTTTCGCCCTGAATGCCTTGAATGCCCTGTTCCCCCTGCGGGCCGACTTCGCCCCGGTCGCCCTTTTCGCCTTTGGGACCCTGTGCGCCGGTGTCGCCTTTCTCTCCTTGGATTCCCTGAACGCCCTGTTCGCCACGCAGACCAACTTCACCTTGCGGACCGCGTTCTCCGGGTTCGCCCTGAATTCCTTGAATGCCCTGTTCGCCGGTGTCACCTTTGGGACCCTGTTCGCCAGTCTCTCCTTTTTCGCCTTGGATTCCCTGAATGCCTTGTTCACCCTGAACACCTTGGATGCCCTGTTCGCCCTGAAGTCCCTGCGGTCCACGAAAGGGAATTGCCGCCGACCAGTTTGCATCGGCATCGGTCAGTTTGACGTAAAGATTGCCGGAATCCGTGTCCATATAAGAAAAGTTGGCGGCTTCTCCGTCATAAGTGGTGCGTTCCTCCAAAGGTCCGGCGGCGTCAATTCGGAATGCATCTCCGCGTTCGCCCTTTTCACCGACATCACCCTTTTCCCCCCGGTCACCTTTTTCGCCTTGAATGCCCTGAACTCCCTGTTCTCCGGTTTCGCCTTTTTCCCCGCGTTCCCCCTGATCGCCTTTCTCGCCGGTGTCGCCTTTTTCCCCGCGCGGGCCGGTTTCGCCCTGTGGTCCGCGAAACGGAATCGCCCCAGACCAGTCGGCATAGGCAGCGGAAAGTTTCAGATACACATTTCCGGAGTCAATATCAAGGAAGCCGAAGTTTTCCGCTTCATTGTCATAGGTGTCCCGATCTGCAAGCGATCCGGTCGCATCGACGCGGAACGCCAACCCAGTGTCGCCTTTTTCGCCTTGCACACCTTGTTCGCCAATGTCGCCTTTTTCTCCCTGAATCCCTTGGATACCTTGAATACCCTGTTCGCCGGTGTCCCCTTTCTCGCCGCGTTCGCCTTTTTCGCCGCGTTCGCCTTTGGGAAGAAGCATCGAAGGCGACCACTGACCATTCGGGACTTGTGCGTTGCGGAAGCGCCAGTAGACATCACTGTCAGTTTGTGTGGAATGCCACGAAAAACCGTCCACGCTGAATTCCGATACGAATCCGGCATTCAGCAGAGCATAGACCTGCGTTTCCGAAATGGCATCTTCCGCGACCGGAGTCGGTGCACCTGTGCCGCCGCGCCGGTTGTGAACCGCGAGGCCGAACTGAAGAATTGCCGATGGTTTGGTTTCACCCGCATTGATACCGATCAATTCCGCGCCGAGGGAAACGCTCTCCTGCGTTCCGATCACGGCGGATAGTTCCGTTGTGTTCGTTTCATCGAGAACGATATGGATTTCGTTTTTGGTTACGGTGATGTCGGTTGAAATCAGCTGCGGCGTCTTTTCGGGAGCCCAGACGTTCGACACGACGAGTTTCCATGTTTTTTCGGCCAAATCAACGGTCGGGTATGGAAGTCCGGTCGCAGTGAAGATTTTCAGAATCAGTTCAATCGGCATCCCCCTGAAAATCATCGGGAATGTGGTGGTGGCTTTTTTCGAGTCGTCCACCAGTGTGGTCGAAAGTTTATTGACCAGCAGATTCGCTGTGATTGTTTCCATTCAAACTCCTTTCCATGATCCGGTCAACCGCCGAAATCACCATCTTCGAGGTAATCATTTTTGTGCATTCGAACTTGTCCCGCGTCTCTTTTTTGCGCGGACACCAGAGAAAATCGAAGTGATTGAAGTCGCATCGGGTGTCGTTCCAGCATCCATGGCAGGCGCTGATGTTCTGAATCCGGTACGGGGTGAAAAACTCGTTCACGGGATCGGTAAAACCCGAAATCAGAATTACCGGGATACGACAGCACCATGCGAGCCACGACAGTCCCGAACTCAGCCCGATAAACATATCGGCGTCCTTGATGAGGTCGATGCGCTCCTGCAACGGCAGATCGCCCGTGAAATCCTCTGCGCCGTATGGGATGTGATTCCAAGTGAAATCCACGCCGTACTCCGTCATCCGGTCGATGCACAGTACCCGATATCCACGCTGCTTGAGCGCGGCCACCACCTCGCGCCAGCCGAAAGGATTGTTCCAGTATTTGCACTGCGAACTCGCCTGGGCCGCGACAACCACATACTTATCCGGAATTTTTCGTTCCGCTGACAAATTCACTCGTGGCGGACTGTCGGACAAATCGTCCAGCCCCAGAATCAGACCGGCCGTCTTATGAAGTCCGACCTGCCGGAAATCAAACGGCTGGTTGTTCGTATTGCCGCCGAAGAAAAGTCCCAGGTTGTAGGTGGCATACGGCGAGAGTTTCGCCGCATCCTCCTTGGCAATGAAGCGGATGTCCGGATACTGCGCCCGAAACAGCTCGGCGAGATTCGAAGCCATGGAGCAGAACAATTTGCAATTATGCCGTTTCTGAAACCTTTCGACGAACGAGAACCAGGCAATCGTGTCGCCCAGCGCACCCACGGGGAACTGCACCAGCACATCCTTGTCCGCAAGATCGAGGTCATGCCGGAAAATCGGTTCTTTCAAATCATTCTTCCGGTAGATTTCAAGGCTGAACCGGACGAAAAACTTCTTGACCGATTCCACCATGCAGCCCGGTTTGACATCCATGGAATACAAGAGACAGTCCGTATCAAGGTCCCGGAAAACACACCGGAATTCGCCTTTCTCCGGGAATCGAACCCGGAGGCCGTTGTTGAAATCAAAACGGATACCCTCCGCCGCTTCCTGCGTCGGTACTACTGGCGGCATGACAAAGGTCGGCTCCGGTTGTTTGGGCTTTTGCACGGCGGGAAGCGGCGTGTCCGCAAGTGGATTGCATTTTATGGAAAAATCATTCATAATTTTTTTATCATCCTTCGGTTTGTTCCGGATTCTCTTCCGGGGGAATCTCTTCTTCGGCGGGCGGTTCCGCATACTCGATGTATCCGCCGTCCTCGACGGTCACGCTGGCTCCGGCGGAACTGGTGACGGCAAGCGCGCTTGCCCCGCTTGCAACGTAAAAGAAACCGTCCGAATCGACCGTGACGCTGGTCGCGTAATTGTACCGGGACAAATAGAAACTGCCGCCCTCGGAGATATGTACGTTTGTTGCGTGGCACTGGCTGCTGTGCATCCACATCACCGCTCCGCTGGAGATATCCACTCCGTCAAGATCGGTGAAATACGATGCCGTCAAAGTGGCGTTCAAGCCGAGTGTGACGCTCGTGAGATTGCAGGAATTGCAGATCCATGCCGTTCCGCCGTCCGCGATATTCAGATTTACCGCCGAGCAGTTCTGCGACAGATAGAGGTACCCGCCCGCAGCAACCGAGACATCAGTCATGCCGCAGGTGTAGTAGATGCTTGCATACGCTTTTTCTCCAACGGTCATATGTTCCGCATTGCAATAGTTCGACATCCACAGACTTCCGCTTGCCCCGATTGCGGTTGAGGTGAAACCGCAATAGTTGCCGAAGTTCACACCGCATTTTCCCGTGCTGATGTTGGAGACCTGGCACATGGAATAGATTTCCAGCTTCCCTCCATCCGAAACGTTGACGCCGTCGACATCGCAGTTCTGCGAAATATTGAGAGAACCTCCGCTTGAAACGAAAAAATCGCTTCCGCTGCAGGCGTAATTGAAATAACACACTGCACCGGAATTGACCGTGACATAAATTCCCCGGCAGCCGTTGTAAAACTGTATCCAGCCGCTGACATTTGTCGAGGTCATCGCTCCGCAATTGGATGCGTAAGCCGAGCCACCGCGTTCGACGGTTGTACTGATCGCCCGTCCGTAATTTGTGACATGAAGCCACGCGGAAGACCCGATTGTGGTGCGGATCGCCGTTCCGAAAAAATCCGCGAACTGATAGCCTCCGCTGCTGATTACGGTATCCCGCGCCTGACCGCTGGAATAGATAAACTGCCGTCCGCTGCTGAAAATGGTATTGTTCTGCGCCGCCGCTCCAAACGAAATCAACTGGCTTCCGCCGGAACTAATAACTGTGCTGAGTGCGCTGGCGTAATAATACAACTGCTGATTCTGCCCGGAGGCAAGGACATAGTTGCAGGCGGTTCCGTTTTTGAGGAAAAATTCACCGTACTGGTTTGAGCCGATGATTTCCGTTTCCGAATCATGCCCCCAGATGCCATGAGAGATTCTGCCGCCGGACGCGAGGATCACGTCCAAACATTTTGCGCCGGAGGAAACGCACAGCATCGCATTGTTCATGACGGTTGTGTGCGTGACGTTCATGCCGGGAAAACACCAGAAACTGGCATTCGGCGTAATGGTGGTGTGCAGAACCTGAACCCCGGAATTCTGTCCGGCGTTGAAATCCGCTCCGCTGGAAACCACAATACTGTCGAAGGTCACGTTTGTTCCCTGTCCGTACAATCCTCCGCCGTAGGAAACATGGAATCCGGTAATTTCCGTATTGGAATATGCATAAACGCGTCCATAGGAATGAACATTCCCGCCAACTGCCGTTCCTCCCGGACTCACATGCAAGTACCCATAGTAGTTGAGTTCGGTATCGATGGCGGTTCCGCCTGAACTTATTTGAACGTTTCCATTGCTGTTGATCACGGTACTGGAAACCATGCCACCTTCGCGGACAAAGATGCTCGCACCGTAATTCACCGTGGTACGAATCGCCGTTCCCGCGCTCGACACATCCATCCGGCTGATTCCGCTGGAAACAAGGTAGCGGTTCTGAATGGTCATGCAACTCTGGTTGCAACTGCCGTTCTGAAGAAAGGTGAAAACGCCGCGCTCCCCATATTTTGCGCGATTCGGATCGTTTACAACCGCTCCCGCCGCCATCTTATTATACTGGTATGGAATAATCATGGTCACGCCTCGTAGGAATAAGCGTAATTCGCCTGAAACCGCACATTGTTGACCGCGTCGGACTTGTAAACCGCCCGGATCACAAACACATGAACCGTCATATTGCTGTTGATGAGTTCCAGCGTTTCCGGGATGTTGATCCCGATCATGGAACAGTTGACGCTTCCCACCGACACTCCGGTCACATCGGCTCCGCAGGGGACATGATATTCCCACGTCAGTATTTCGCTGTCGCCGACTCCGCGATTGCTTCCGCCGACCTTGTCCATGATGGAAGTGAATTCCAGTTCAATAGTCCCCGATGAATTCGTATTGGAATTCCGCACGATTGGCCGGTTGAGATAGAGCGTTTTCGGATTGAATTCCGAATGCACCAGCTGTTGAACCGGGTTGGAAATATCGATCATTTCATGGACGTGACCGCCGGGGGCAAAGGTTGTCGGCTTCCCCGATACCCCCGACCACGGAACGGCATCGGCACTCGCCGCATGGTCGGCTTCGTCGGAGGAATTGACTTTGCCGTCATCGTCGGGATCGTACACTCTTTTCATCATATCCCCGACACCGCTTCCGTCATCACCACAGTATTTGATCCATGAGGCATCGGCGAAATCCTCGACGGTCGGACGTTCAATCTCAAACGCCGGATGAATCTCCGCCCGGAATTTAAGTCCGTTAGTAGGTGTCAGGGAAAAATTGCTGCCCCGACTGTCCGAGGCATATGCCACATAGCAGAACGAATCCCGTCCCTGCTGTCCGGTCGGTCCGATCACCAGTTTGACCGGATCACTCCATTCGGCGGTGGCGTTGCCGCCCAGCCGGAAGTGAAAGTATTCATCCATCCCGGTTTGCGGAACGTGCCATGCTTCGCCGTCTTCGCTGAATTCACACTCCATGCCGGAAGCAACCAGCGCCCGGACTTGAGCGGCGGTCAGAAAATCGGGATTTTCGACGGTCGGATTGCCCAGACTCGTGATGCGGTTTCTTACCGTAAAATTTTCAATCTGAAGGATGAACACCTGTCTTGCATCGGCATCGAACCCGACCAGTTCCCCTGCAAGCCCGGTCTTGGATTTATCGGTTCCGAGCCATCCGGCCAACTCCTCCGTGTTCATCTGTGTCATCGGGATGGAGATTTCGGTGTATTCGATTTCCTCCCCGTCCAACATTTCGGTAATCGTTCCAACCGTAATGTCGGAATTGTCACCGACAAGTTTGTAGCTCGTAGCCTCGTTGAAATCGTTGTCCATCGCCCACTGCCATGCGACGATTCGGGAAAAGGCTGACAGCGGATAAGGTTCGGTTCCCTCGCGGTTGGCGAACAGCCGGATTTTCAAGCAGGCTTCAATCCCGCGAACCAGAGTCGGCGGAGTCGCTCCCTTGGCGTTGGCATAGTCCCGAACCACACCGAGCGTTTCATTCGCCGCAACATAAAAAACAGTATTCTGCATCAGGTGGTCTCCCGTTGATTTTCAAGTTGTTTCAGCCGTTCGGCGGCATCCGGGTGATCCGCGTTGAACGCTTCCCGGACTTTGCTCAAAAGTTCCGTCCAGCCGTCACCGATTTCGTGATCCCGGTTGGATTCAATCAGGACCGCAAGATCACGCGCCAGCAATGCCGCGTCCCTGTGGTCGTACATGAGGTGGTCGACCGCAAGCCGGAGTTGACCGGAGATAAAATCCCGGTTGTCGTCGGTGTAGGTGAACTCATTCCAGAGATTCCATGCTTTCACCACATGCTTCTTCGCGCAGACGGAACACTGGTCAAACGGCGATGTGCGGACGACCGACGTTCCGCTTTTTCCGTGACAGGAACAACTCATTCAAACTCCATGTTCTCCGACCGCGAATAGGTCGGCTGTTCGGTTTCCGTGATGAATTGCTCCGCATTGAGATCGACAAGCCGGACATCGGAAGCCCGGACAATCCGGCGCTCCTCGAATCCGGCCTCGCGTTTCGCATAATAGCACTCGCCGAAAAACGCGCACTTATAGGCGGGAACGCCGTCCGCGATCACGTTGCGGAGTATTTTCATGCCGGGCTGATACGCCCATGAGAAGATTGTCCCATCGGCGTATTGTCCGGAAATCAGCAGCCGGTTCGGCTGAAACGGATCGTAGGAAACGCGGTAAAGAAATTCGACGCCGTGAAAGGTCAGAATCTTTGTCACTCCCGGTTCAACGATGTAAACCGGCCCGCGCCGGTCGGCATAGACCACCCGGTCTTTCTGGACGAATCCGGCATCGGCGAACTGCTGTGCCATCGGCTCACCGTCAAGACCATACATCCGGTAAAGACGGAATCGGCGGTCGCCTTTCCAGCCTCCGGCAATGAAAGAAATCTTCCAGATGCCGTCCTCAAATTCGGCGGTCGGACCGCATTCGGTCGCATCAGCCGGTAGTCCGGTTTTGACGCGCTTCCATTTCCGCCCGGTGAAGTGATACAGTTTCCAGAGTCTGTTGACCTGAATACAGCAGAATTCCTCCGGCTGTCCGTCCGGCCTTACGGCGGCGAACGGCATGTGTGTATAGCGTGAATCATTGAAATTAAACATTTTATCTCCATAAGGTTTTATCCGTTCGGGCAAGGCCACTCGATGGAACCGTCTTCCCGGACGCACCCTTGCTGCAGTTCCATGTAGCCGTTGTAGCTGTATCCGGATGTAAATTGCGCAGGCAGACCGACCAGTTTCCCTTTTTCGTCGATATTGCCCTGTCCATATTGAGAGCCGGAGCATGATGCATTCGGATTGTTGTGGTGGGATTCCCCGACATCCCGCAACCGCCAGCGAGCGCCGGGAAGTCCGACTTTTTCGCCTTGATAACGCGTCAAATTCCATGTCGCCGGGCCTGTTCTCGCATTCGTGATTTTAGATGCGATGACTTTCGGTTTGCAGCAGGGACACACCCAGCAGACGACCAGACGGCCGTTTTTCTTCTTTTGAACGACCTTTCCGCTCTTCTTATCCCGCCATAGAATGGAAGGCGGTTCCGTTTCGTCAGCCATATTTCACCTCAGTTCGTCGTGGAACACACATCGGAAACAAGAAAAATCGCAACTGGAACCCGGAAGGAACAGCAAGTCACGGATTCACCGGAAACTTTGCAGCTTCCGATGGGATAGGCGTACTGTCCCGGTGTTGAAACCTTGATTTCAGCTTCCGTCCATTTTCCGTCGCTGCCGAGCGTGTTGCAGACACACACCATTCCGGTGGATGGTGCAATCTCTTTGGCGGCGACATCTTTCCATTCACCGTTCCGGTTCAAGTATCCCGCCTTGATTTTCAGTTTCTTGCTTTCCGCATCATAACTCATTGCGAACGGTCCGTCGTACAAATCCTGCGCGGACGCTCCAAGCAGAATGACTCCTTTGCCGTCTGCGGCAAAGATGACAGGCGCACCCGCCGCCCCCCGTGTGAATGTCGCCGGACTCGCGGTAGTCGGAGCGGCAAAATCGCCGCTCCCTGAAAGTTTCACGCTCGCCGGGCCGCACAGAATGCAGCTTCCGAGAACCTTGGCTTCCAGTGTGTTGACCAGCACTCCCCATGGTTTAGCGAGGTCTTTGAGCGGCACGGCGGGAACGGCGTCGTCGCACATTGTCCCGCTTTCGGAGAAATTCACCGCCGTTCCTGCCTGAATGGTAGAACCGGAGTTGTTGTAAACCTGAATCCGGATCATGCCTCCGGTCGTCATCAGAGGTTTCGCATTAAAGCCGTTCAATGCGTTGACGATATGCCGGACATTGTTGCTCAAAAGCGCATCCGGCTTAAACGGGTCGCCTCGCGTGACATCTGGAAAAAAGGCCATATTTCACCCTTAAATTGCGGCGCTGTCGCCGTTTGAGGCTCCGCGCCCTGCGGGTTTTACCGCAATTTCGGGGGAGCCCCCGCTCTCCGTCATTCCAATGCTCATGCTTCGCATTCCGCGTTTCATGACTGCGAGTATTGTATTTTTCATTTTTTTCATAATCCCAATGCGCTGAACGAGGCGTATTCACACACCTGATCGACATAAATCGCTTCAATATCGATCTTGGGAACGCCGTTCGCCATTACCGTTTTACTGATTGCCCAGACATATTCAAAGCCTTTTTTGCTGACGGATTTTCCGCCGACTTTCACTCCGCTTTCATTCGGTTGAATGGCGAAATTAAACGTAACGGTGACTTTTTTCGCCTTTTTCGCCGGAGTCGAATAACTCATGCCGAGAAACATAACTTCTCCGGCGCTCCAGCCCTTAAATGAACCCGAATTTACTTTGCCGACCAGTGCCGCAACATTTCGTTTGTAGCTGGTTGACAAGCGGCTGATCCGCATTGTTTTTGTGTATGTTTCCCGGAGTTGGGCGGTCGGGATATCCACTCCGGCGATTTCGCAGTCGCTGCCCGATTTCCCGTTCCAGCCTATTGCGCCGCCGGCTTCTTTTGTTCCGAAGGCTTTGCGTTGATTCAGGCTGTAGAGCAGATGTTTCGTTCCTCCGCCGCAGTCGAAACTGACCGTCGGTTCATCATCGTTCTCTTCATCATCGGTTGAGGTATATTCCTTATCTTTGTATCTGACGTTGACGCGGAAAGTATTTTCCGATTCACGAGAGTCGATTTCAATGCTTTCCAACGGCAGGTCTTCGCAAATCGCCGGAACTTCCGACCAGACGGCAGCAAGCGCCTCATCCTCAGAGGCTGACTCAAAAACAAGATACGGGACTTCGATGCTGATATATTTGCCAAAACGATCTATGGATTTGGGATGCTCTTTGTAGCATTGTTCCACACGTATCGCCATGAAAACTCCTCCGTTATTTGTAGGTGATTCCTCCTGCGTTGTGCTCTATTTTTTTCAGGAGTTTGTTGGTTTCTTTGCTTTGCGCCGCCATGGATTCCGTCGCCTTGGCCGTTCGTTCGGCTTCCGTGCCGCCTCCGCCAAGCATCGCGTCCAAAGCAGACGCAAGAAAACTTCCGTTGACTTGTGAATTGTCGGCAGCCTTTTGAGCCCCGTCCTGCGCGTCCTGAAGTTTTCCCGAATACTTGTCGACCATGGATTCCGCTCTCGTGTAGGCTTCCTGCGCCGCGTCGATTTTGAGGCGTTCCTCGTCGTCGATTTTGCCGTCCGCCTGTGCCGCTTGAAGCTCCTGTTCAAACTGTGCTTTCGCGGCGGCGGCCGCCTGTTGGTATTGCGCGACCAGTCCTTGAGCCATCTTCCGTCCGGCTTCGGGATCGGCTTTCAGCGTCTCATCGAGTTTCCGATCCTGTGCGTCCTCGGCGCGTCGGGATTGGACATCTTTTTCAGAATCGGCGAACCGGCGCTGGTAATCAGCAACGTCTTTTTTCATTTTCTCCGCCGCTTTTGCCTTCGCTTTCGCGATGCGCTCTTCCGCAACTTTGTCGGCATCGGCGAGTTTGCCTTCAAGCTCGGCGATTTTCTTCTTGTCCTGCTGATCGGACGGCTTGGATTTTTCAAAGTCCAGCATCGTCTGGATCAACTGCTTGTATTCATCGCGCAGGGCAATAATGTCGTCGATCTCGTTTTCCAGTTCGGTCTTGCGTTCGCGGGCGAGCTGCTTGTCGATTTCCGCAACCCGCTTGGCCGCAGAATCGGCATCGTCGCTCGCTTTCTGACGGCGCTGACGTTCCGCTTCCACATTTTCGGCGGTCGTCGGGGCTGGCTTGCCGTCCGTTCCGGTGTTTGCTCCCGGCTTCTCCTGTTCAACGGCTGTGCGCCGCTGACGCAGAGCGCCGAGTTTCTTCCGGTAAGCCACCGCACGGTCGCCGTTGGCTTCGATTTTGCCGATTGCCTCCGTCTGACGCCCGGAAATCTGGCTCCACAAGTTGTGGTTCCAGTAGGACATCAAGGCTTCGTTCTCTTTTTCCAGCTCTTTCAGATTGGCTTGGACTTCAGCCATTTCCGCATCAAGTTCGGCGAGCGTCGCCGCTTTCATCGCGTCATTCAGTTTCTGCTGGGCTCCGGCCGCCATGTTCAGTTTCCCGGTGATTGTGTCGATACCAAGTCCAAGACTGCCGTAGGCGCCATTAAGCGAATTGACGATGTTCTGTGCTTCGATCTGCTCCGCAGCCGTCAGTTCTTCCTGAGCCGCAAGTTTTTGCAGCCGGTCAAGCTGGGCAAGATGGGTCTCTTTCAGCGGATCGTTGCCGGCCTGAATGATCTGTTGCGCGGCGGCAAACTGCCGCTGGGCGTCGGTCATTGCCACGATCCGTCCGGTTGTAGCATCCACGCCCACGCCCAGTTCACCGTATTTGGCTTTGAGCTGGTCAATGAGGGCGTTTGCTTCGCTGATTCCAGACGAATCCAGTTTCGGCATCAAGGAAAGTTCCTGCAACTGCGCGACCTTACCCGCATCCTCCGCTCCGTTCACCTTGACCGAGATTTCCCGAAGCGAGGCCGCAACCGAATTCAGACGAGTAATTTTCCCCGCCGTCCGGTCAACCGTCACGCCGAGATCGCCGTACTTTTTCGACAGGTCGGCGATCAGTTTATCGGCTTCATTCTGTTGATCCACATCCAGACGGACTTCCAGCGAGAGGGCTTTTAGTTTTTGCAGTTTCGCGAGGTCGTCGTTGTCCTTAACGGAGAGTTTCAGAGCTTCTATCCGGGCGCTTTCCGCATTCATGGCGGCAATCTTTCCGGAAACCTTGTCCACGGTCATGCCCAGGTCACCGTATTTCGATTCCAGTTCGGAAATCAGCCGTTCGGCATCCTCCTGTCCCCGCACATCAAGATTGGCTTCCAACGAGAGGGCTTTCAGCCGGTTCAGCTTCTCAATATCCTCCGAACCGCGAACTTTGAACGTCAGATCTGAAATTGCTCCGGCAACCGTGTTCAGCCGAACGATCTTCCCGGATACTTTATCGACCGCAAGTCCGAAATCCCCGTATTTTTTCGAGAGTTCGGAAATCAGCCGTTCGGCGTCACCCTGCTGGGGAACTGTCAGATTGAGTTCCATCGACAGACTTTTCAGTTTGTCGAATTTTGGAAGGTCATCGGCTTCAATCTTTACGCCAAGTTTTACGCCCTGAATACGTTTTGCCGCATCACTCAGCGCGACCATCCGTCCGCGTGTCCGGTCGACCTCAATACCGAGATCGCCATAGCGGACACTCAAATCTTCCAGCAGATTGGCCGCTTCCGTCTGCTCCTCCGTATTCAGATTCACACGGAGCGACAGGTCTTTCAGTCGAGCAATCTTTTCGAGGTCATCGGCGTTGGTGACTTTGAGTTCGACCGCGCCCAGCCGGGAAGCCACGGTATCCAGCGCGACGATCCGGGCGGCGTTGTCGGAAATCGTGATGCCGAGATCGCCATATTTCGCCTGTAAATCGCGGGCGAGTTTTTTCGCTTCCGCCATTTCTGCATTGGTCAAACGCTGTTTGGAGGCGAGTTGCTGGAGCCGCTCCATCCGGACTTCGTCCGTCTTGCGGAGCTGGTCTCCCTTTTCACGGAGTTCACTCATCTTGTCAGAAAGTTTCGCGGTATAGGAACCGGCACGGGAGAGACAGATCACCACCCCGGCAAGAACCAGTCCAAGCGCAATCAAAGCCGCCGCGACCGGATGTGCGGCTACCGCCGTCATCACCGCCGAAAGAACCGCCATTGCCACCGCCGCAACTTTTGCCGCCGCCGCAAGCAGGAAGTTCCCGACCGCGACCGCCGTGATGGAAATTGCCGCCTTCAGATTCACGGCGGAGAAAAGGGCTGTCGTCGCAATTGCAACCTTCCGGGCGTTGTTCAGTGCAACCGTTCCCGCCGTACAGATGGCTTCCGCCGCTGTGTGCGCATAGGTAGCGACAGTCGCCGCAACCGTTGCAAGCGTCACGCCCTGAATCGCTTTGGTCATGGCAAGCCAACCCGCGACAATCGCGCCCTTGGCCGCCATTGCCATCTCCGCCGCTCCCTGTGCCTTGGTCGCCACCGTCGCCGCGACAGAGGCCACCGTGAGCCCTTTGAGGACGTTTGTCATTGCAACCCATCCAGCGACAAGCGCATTCTTTGCTCCGGCGACAATTTCCGCCGCCGCTTGCGCCTTGGTTGCCACCGTCGCGCTTACCGAAGCCAGCGTGAGCGATTTCAGGGCTTCCGTCATGGCAATCCACCGGGCCGCGAGTGCCGTTTTCGCACTTGCCATTAGTTCGGCGGCCGCCTGTGCTTTCGTCGCAATCGCCGCGACCGTCGCTGTTTGGGAGAAACCTTTCAGCGCAGTCGTCATCGCCGTCCATTTTGCCGCAAGAAACGACTTGGCGGCGGCCGCCGCTTCCGCGTTGCTCATCAACATGATGGCGGCACGGCCGCGGTTTGCGGCAGTGGATGCAAGCCCGAAGGCCGCGCAGAGTTTTTCCGTCCCGACGAGCGCCGGAATTGCGGTATTTCGATAGTTGGCAAAGGCTTGTCCGATCAGAAGAATCGAATTCCGGATCGCGGCCCCTTGGGCGATACACACGCCTTGAATGAAGGTAAATCCCTTCAATACGGTGTGCGCCACCGTGATTCCCGCCGCCACGCCTTTTGCCGCAACGCCGATGGCAATCAATGCCACTCCCAGTGCCGCCGCTCCCGCAACGGTCACGGCAAACGCCGTCACCAGCCCCGAATTCGCCTCAATCCAGCCGATCACGGCGAGCGTAACGGCGGTTAATTTATCTACAAGCGGTTGAAGTGTGCCTTCAAGAGCCTTTGCAATGGCGTTCATTGCGCCTTCCACCGCGGAGAGCAACATTCGGAATGAACCGCCGAGTCCGGCGTCCATTTCCTTTGCTGTCTTTCGGGCGGTTCCGTCGATGTCCTGCAATTTGACGATAAATTCTTCAAATTCCTTGATGTTGCCGCCGAGAGAAAGTCCGGCGAGTGAACCACGAATATCGAAGATGTCTTCCGCGAAGGCGATCCGTTCGGCGGTCGGAAGTGTGTTCATCACCTGTCCGATGTCCGCCATAATGTCCGCCATCTTGCGGAGGTTGCCGTTGGCGTCGACCGTTTCCACGCCGACAGCTTTCAACTGATCTTGTACTTTGACCTTGGCGAACTGCGAGAAACTTTTGCGCAGAGCAGTACCGGCCAGCGAACCTTTGATGCCGAGGTTGGCGAGAATTCCGATTGCCGCTGAGGTGTCGGTGATATTCTCGCCCGCCGCTTTCGCCTGAGGTCCCGCCATTTTCAGGGCTTCGAACAAGTCCGTCAGCGTTTGCGCCGAACCGTTCGCGGTTGCTGTAAGCACATCCGCGACCGAGCTCATTTTGCTTGCTTCAATGCCGAAAATCCGCATGGAGTTTGCCGCAATGTCGGCGGCTTCGCCAAGTTCGGTTCCGGTGGCACGGGCAAGATCGAGCGTCGGCTGAATCGCCTGTTCCACCTCTTTGGGTGAGAAGCCCATGCGTCCCAGCGCGACCATGCCGTCCGCGACCTGTTTGGCGGTGAACGACGTTTCGCGTCCCAATTTCGCCGCGACTTTCGTCATGCTGTCGAATTCCGATGTGGTCGCCCTTGTGACGGCTTTCGCAAGTCTCATCTGGTCGTCGAACCCGGCAAAACTTTTGACCGCCATTCCGAGCGGAAGAGCCATTGCCGCCGACACCATCAGAAGGTCTTTGCCCACGGAAGTACACGACCGCCCGAATGATTGCAGTTGCGCCTGCGCCTTGGTGAGATTCCGCTGGAGCTTCGATGTCTCGGCGGTCACTTCGACATAAGCGGCTCCAGCCCGGATCGTGCTGGATATGGACATAGTTTGCCTTTTTTTAGAATCTTTTGCGTTTTACGTCTTGCGTTTAACGCGGAGTGGTGTTATATTGTCTTTAGGAAAGGTAAAGACCGAATGATCAAAAGCTATAAATGCAAAGAAACGGAACAACTGAAAGCAACCGGCGAAAGCCGGGTGTTCAAAGCGTTTGAGCGTATTGCACTTCGGAAACTTGATATGCTTGAAGCCGTTGTTGTGCTGGAATCATTGCGGGTTCCGCCCGGCAATCATTTCGAAGCATTGCACGGCGACCGCGAAGGCCAGTACAGTATCCGCATCAATGTAAAATGGCGTATCTGCTTCACCTGGTATGAAGGGAACGTCTACAATGTTGAAATCGTTGACTACCATTAGGAGGTGAATCATGATTAGAACGAAAAATTTGATCCATCCCGGCGAGATTCTCTCCGAAGAATTCCTGAAGCCGATGAACATCAGCCAGAATAAGCTGGCGATGGACATTCATGTGCCGACGCCGAGGATTAACGCCATTGTGAAGGGAACCCGTTCCATCAGCGCCGATACCGCGTTGCGGCTCGGCAAATATTTCGGAACGGGGCCGGAATTTTGGAGCAACCTGCAGTCCAACTATGATTTGTGTTTGGCCGCCGCCCATGCGGAAAAGGAAATCGCCTTGATTCCGCAACTGGCGTTTGCCTGATCCGGGATGATTCCCGCCTGCCATTTGTGCGGGCGGGATTACTTCCTTACAAACACATCCCGAAGAACCGAAAGCGGGGCTTTGACCACGGTTTTCGGTTTGATGTAGTAGGGATTGAAATCCGTTGCCTTGGCCGGTTTCGATTTCTTGGGATCGCGGACTAAATTCACCACAAGCGCCATCAGTGCCGAGGTCTGTTCCCACTCAAACCGCCCCCGTGCTTCCGCGAGGGCGGAGAGTTCCCGCAACGTCAGCGGGTCGGGATCGACTCCGGCGATTCCGGCGAGACTGAGGACGAGTTCATCAATTGTTCGAGTGCGGCATCGATTTTGGTGTCGAGTTCCGGATCGGTCAAAAGTTCCGTCAGAGCCTGTTTGCTTTTGATTTCGAAGCGCCTCGTCGCGTCCAGAATTTTCCGGAAGACTTGACGCTTCGCTTCGGGGAAAAAATCAATCACCTCGTCCAGTAACGCGGCAGTCGCAAATTCAATCGCGTCGCCCGCCATCGCACGTCCGAACTCCTCATCCGTGATGTTCTTCGCATCGGCTTCCGGTTTGCAGACGGCATACAGCACATCGACCAGCAGAACCGGATCGGAAGCAAGACGTTCCAGCAAATCCACCTTCGGCTGTTTGCCAGCTTCCAGCGTGATGATATTCGCCAGATCCACACCGCACAGGGCGCGAACCCGTTTGATCGTTCCGACGGTCACCGAAAGAGTCCAGGAGCGTCCCGTGTTGTCATTGAACGTTTTCATGAGAGTCTATTCCTTATTATTATAGAGGGAAAGGTTCGGCTCCGGCATCATACCGGAACCATTGCGGATTACGAACCGCTGCCGCCGCCGTTGACCCACGTCGGAGCACGCGTTGAAGCGGTCGGTTTGGCGGTCACGCTTACGTTGAGCGCCTCTTCCAATGGCTGTTCGACCGTGAATCCGGTAATCGACCAGTCGGCGTCAAGGCCGCCACCCGCGCCGTCCGTAACGAACAGCGAAAGCGGAGTGTTTCCAAAATACGCCTCCTGAAATGCGTTAAAATCTTCATCTTCAGTATCATACAAGATACCGAACTCAAGCGACGCCTCCTTCAGCGTCGCCACGGATGCTTTCCATCCTTTGGTGGCGCGGGTCGTCACATCAGCCTCGCCCGACTCAAGATTCAAGGTCAAATCTTTCACATTTTTGACCTCGGTTGTGCCTTGCGTACCGGCGGTTCCTCGCAGAAGTTTGGCATCCAAGCCAAGAACAATTGCCATGAGATATTTCTCCAGTTTATGGTTTTACAGAATTCTCCCACATCGCGGGGAGTTTGCTTGCCGTCCGCTCCAATGTCGGCCCCATGAGGGGGCGTTTGGGGTAGCGACGTTTGCGGTAGGTTCCGCCGAATTCATGAGCCTTCATCGCGGTTCCGATCACGGTTTCCGCGGGGCCGATCACCGCTGTGGACGCTCGTTTCTCCACACTGAACAAAATGGCGGTTTTCAGCAGTCCCCGACGCGAATGCGGCGGAGAACCGGGCGCGGATGATTTTTCCGATGTGGAAACCCGATTCCGCGCTGCTTTCCGGATATAGGCTCCGGCACGGCGCAAGGCGGTGTTGTTGCCGCTTCGGACACAGGTAAGAATCCGGCGTTCGTCGAACTCAATGCGGCATTTCATCGAATCTGTTTGAACGAGAGTTCGATGACGCTGGTGAACTGGCCACGCTCCCGGAGATGCTCCGGAGAGTAGATGGGATTATAGGCGACGCAAACACACGTCGCACCGGCCAATTTCTTGTTCAGGAAACCGAGTCCAAGCCCTTCCACTAGCGTCAGAAGTTCGGGCAGTTCGTCCTCGCAGCCGCGTTTCAGGAAGCCGATCTGGACTTTCAGAATTTCTTCGTGCGAGGAACGCGACAGCGGTTTGTATTCCGTTGCCAGCGGAACGACTGCCACACGCATTTCCTCCAGTTCCCGGAGTTCGAATTCCGGAAAGAACAACACTTCCGCATGATATTCCTCCAGCTCCCCGGCAACCGCATTGGCGATTTTCAAGACTTCACTCATAATCACCTCCGCACAAATTCCGCGACGATGCTGCCGATGGCGGCCAGCAGAGCCAACAGTGCCGCGCCGACCGCCGAAAGCATTGTTTTCTGCATATCGGCGGCGGGTTTGCAGGGCGGATAGTGATGCTGTCCCTCCTTAAAATGCATGGTCAGCATGCCCCGAAGTTCCGCGATTTCGAGGCGGGATTGGTTCACCACATCCCATACGTCCCGAAGATCGGGACTTTCTCCTGTAGCCATTACGCGCCTCCGATTTCTTTGGTATGCACCCGGCGGGTCCAATGATACGTTCCGCACCAGCGCCAGACGGGTTCGCCGTTGGGCGCGAGCACCTCGTAACGGCATCCGTCATAGACAATCCGGTCTCCGCGAACGGGATCATCGGGCAGATCGGAACCCGCGATCAGAAAGTCGCGGGACTCCGTCCGGATGGTTACACCGTACTCATTTTCACTTCGGAACAGCGTTTTGCCGACAGTCGCACAGATGTTTTTCTCCGCGCCGTCCTTACGCACATAAACGATGGGGACGGCGAGGTTCATTTGCCGCTGATGCTCCAGCCATTCCGAAGCCTGTTCCAGAATTCCCATTACTCGGCGGCGATGATCCCGACGGCGCGGAGTGCCGCAAGAATCGTGTTGGTTTTGCGGGCGAGTCCGGCAATCGCATCCTTGCATTCACATTCGGTGATCGCAGGAAGCGTATCGGAGGGCGTCCCGCCGGAATTATCGACGAGATCGGTGATCGGATCACCCGCCACAAACGTGGTCGCAAGACTGTAAGGCGCATTGAGAAGCACACGCACGGTTTCATCGGCGGCAGCGGAAGCTGCAATCGCTTTACCGAGGTAATGGTTGGAACCACTGACCAGTGTGGCTTTCTGCGCCCCCGCGTCCCAATAAACGGTCGATCCGGACGGAATGGCGGTGTCCGCTTTCACCACATCGAATACCCCGACAACGGCGAGACTGCCGAGCGTTCCCGCTTCAATATCGAGTCTGGCAATGCCGATCAAATCGGCGATCACAACCACGTCACCAGCGGCGACACTTTCGGACGGGCGGTAATCGATGGAATCGCCCTTCTGCACATAACGAGCAAGCATTTATAAATCTCCTTGGAATTTGTGTTTGAAAGATCCGGACGCATTTTTCAGCGTCCGGTTGGCGGCTTCATCAGTTGGCCGCGCCGATGGATTTCACCATGCCGCGATGATCCTGCTCTCTCACGCCGAGGTCGAAATACACCCGGAACCACAGACCAAGCGTATTGAAATCGGTCTCACCGCGTTCCACGGTCGGAGTGCGTTTCCCCTTCAAGAATCCGATTTCCCACGTATCAATGGTTTTCGGATCGCCGAAGAGATACCACCCGGTCTGGCTGGCTCCCTCGTAGGCGCTGTTGCCGAGGTACGGCGAACTCACCACGTTGAGGTGTTCGTCAGCAAGCACATTCAGCGCGGGGCGAACCGCGTTGTCGGTACCGCTCATGATGAGCGTCGCCCCCTGCGTGAGTTCAATGGCGAGGTGTTTCAGCGCGGTCGGGACGAGCAGATAACGCGGCTCGACGCTGATCGGCTGACCGTCCGCGTCCACCTGATCGAGGAACAGTTGAATCGCTTTTTTCAGGCTGTCCGCCGACAGCGCACTGGTCGCGCCGGAGAGCAGGTTTTTGTGTCCGTTGTGGAACAACGCCTTGCCGTCCGCCTGAGCCGGATTGCGCAGAAGCCGGGAGAAAAACAGCTGGTCGATGAGACGCGCGGCGCGGTTGCCCATTGCGGTCGGAACCTTCATGAACGCCCCCAGGTCATCGTTGATGATCATTTTGCGGGTAAGGCAAAACTTTTTCCCGTAGGTGTCAAGCTGATTTTTGGCACTTTCCTCAATCAGACCGCCATCCTTGATTTCGCCGTCAGCGGCAATCGGAAGCAGATCGCCCACGTCGGTCAGACGGAAGCGGTCGTTTTCCTTGAAGTCATTGAGGTCGCCGGTCGAGCACAGTTTGGTGGCGATAATCGGCTGGGCTTCATAACTCTGCAAGAGTTTCTTGTTCGCGACGTTGGAGAGGATTCCCGGCAGGGAAACCGAGCTGAACGCCGCGCGGATGGTCTCGTTGTCGAAGCCCCGGCTGTACGGAATGCCGTCAAGTTTCATGCACTCGATCAGCAGCTGGCGAAGCGGCATGTCCATATCGGCCATACCGGCTTCGACGACCTTTGCTCCGTAGGATTTTTCCAGCAGATCGGCACTCACTCCGACACGGAGACACATCGCCGCTTCAATGTTTTTGCGGAGTTCGCCGCCTTCGGGAGCCGCATGGACAACGATGCTTGCGCAGGAGGAAGGACGTTCGGCACGGAGCGTTTCCAGCACCTTCTTCGTGGTGACTTCAGGAGTCCAGCCGCCGCTGATCGCCTGACCCTCAATTTCCGGAAACTCGCCGTTGCAGATCGACTGAATCGCGGTAACACGCTCACGTTCGGCCTTGACAGCCGCGACAGCGGCCTCACGGGCGGCAACGGTCACATCCACCGCGCTCGCCTGAATCGCGGGCGGCACGGCCTCGGCTTTCGCCTTTTTATCGGGATCGCAGTCAGCCGCCTCGGCGGTCTTTCCGTCCTGTTCCGGCTTTTTCTCCGGCTCGGTTTTCTTGCCGTCCTCCGGTTTCTTTTCCGGCTCGGTCTTGGGAACGACCGGCGGCTTCGCGGTTTCAGCGGCGGTCACGGTCTTGTTTTCGGGTTCGTTGCTCATAGAATCTCCTTCAATGGTTTTGGAAAGGTTGAATTTCGCGGTGACTTTCATCGTCGTATGGGCATCCGCACCCACGGCGACCACGCTCACTTCCCGGAGCGTCGATTTCTTGATGTGATAGAATGGTCCCTCCTGAGACTGCCCGTTCACCTCTCGGCTGGATTTCACCAGTTCGCATTCGCGGACGTCCGCCCCTATGGATAGTTGCCAGTTCGCTCCGGCTTTGCTCTGCGCCACAATATCTTGTGCATCTTTGCTGTCGGAGACGATTTCACCCGCGATTTCCAGCGCATTGTTTTTGACGCTGACACGGATCATGCCGACGCGGCTGTCCGTCTTGTTTTCGTGATTGGTCAGGAGCGGCACGGTATCGGGAATTTCCATCCCGGACAAATCCACCACGACCGGATACTTCCAGCCGGGAAGATTCATCTTGCCGCCGCTGTAGGCAAGGCCGGTCACTTTCGGCTTCGCCCCTCCGGCGGCCTCGATAAGCGTGAATTCACTCATCCATTTCTTCCTTGGGTTCTGAACCGTCATCCGGTTCGGGTTGAATGTTCTTTTCTTTTCCGGCAACGGGGATTCCCAGTTGCCGCATCAGCTTGTACTCCTTGGCTCTCTGTCTCAGAACGGAGAGATAATCCCGTCCTTCCTTCGCGCATTCCGCCGCCAACGTTGTGGTGTTGTTTGCAAGACGTTTCTCCTGGGCAGTCGCGGTCTTCGCCGGATCAACCGATTCGGCTCCATCCCAAAACCACAGGTGTCTTTCTGTCAATACGTTTTTCATGGTCGCAAGCGTGTATTCCCGGAACCACACCTCGAAAATCCGGTTCAGAACTTCCGTTTCCCAGAACGAGCGGTCAACCAGAATCGACTTGTGGTAAATCTGATTGTCCAGCCGCCCCGACGCATAGTTGTGTCCGGAAAAGTCCCCGGCGAGCGTTCCATAGGTCGTCACCACGCACCGTGCGATTTCACTCAAAATGATCTTCACGAATTCCGCATGGTTTGCCGCCGGTTGTTTGGGATCAAGCTGTCCCATTTTCCACCCCGCGGGAACGGTCAACATCATGTTGCGCTCCAACGGGATCGTATCCATCGGCTCCACATCATCGGATTCCCCGTTCGCCGGAGCATCGGTGTAGAGGATTGCCGCGAAGTCCGCAGCGGCCTCGGCCGCCGACAGGACAGCCAGATTGTACCGGCGCAACTGAGCAAATAGCGGAAGGGCCGCCGTCAGTTCAGGTATTCCCCGGTGCAATCCCGGTCTGTCCTGCCGGAAAATGTGGAGCATATACTCCGCCGGAACGTGAATTGCCTCGTCGCCGGGCATATAGTGAACATCGCCCGGATGGTATTTCAGCACCCGGTAATCCACCGGGTTGCCCCACGGATCGAACGAAATACCATCGACGCTTGTGTCGTCTTCCAGCCATTTGAGATCACCGGAGACGCGGTCGGCTTCGATCAGCATCAGATCCAGTTTGACCGGATTCCGGACTTTGGGGTTTGTCGCCAATACGGCAAACGCTTCCCCGTCCTGACAGCGGCTCATTCGCATGGTGCGGAGTTTGGACGAAAGCCGAACAGCATCCGCCCAGCGCATGAATTCGCTTTCCACTTCGTCGTTGAATCCCTCGTCGCCTGACAGCATTTGCAGTCGCGGGCCGGTACCGATGGTGTCGTTCGCCAGCATCTGCACCAAGCCTTTGGCGTAACTGTTGTTGGCAACCTCGTAGCGCGACCGCATCCGCAGTGTTCGACGGACTTCCGGCGCGGCTTCCATGTCTGCTGACAAATGATCGGCCGCCGCCCAATGCCGGGCATTGTCTTTCGACGTTTGCGCGGCATCGAAACGCGCCTGCACAATTCTCGGCGGAGGAGTCCGCGTCCGGAACAGCGTTTTCAGTTTGTTGAACATAAAAATACCTCACGCCCCCGAATGGCTCATTTTAGAAAACTTCAGGCCGGAATTCCGGGATCTCATGGCCTTTTTCGACGCGAGGTACTTGTCCGCTTCGATCTGATCCGGCAACGAATGCTGTTCGACCTTCTGACCGTCCACTTCGGCGGACTTCGGCCCGGCGGCATTTCGACGGATGCTTTCTTCAAGATTTTCAGTTGTTTCCGGCATAAGACTCCTTGACTTTTTTAGATTTATGGTGTATCTTGGTATTGACAATGTGATAACAATAGGAGGCAAGCCATGATCAAAACATTGACCAAGCACGGCAACAGCGCGGCGCTCGTGATTGAGCGTCCCATTCTGGATTTGCTCGGCGCGACCATCGACACCGCTTTCGAAGTGGTAACCGACGGTCAGGCGCTCATCCTTTACGGGTGTGAGGACGAGCGCCTGACCATCGACACCGCAGGCGCTCGTCCTCACACCCGTAAAGGATGCTGTCCGGGCAAGCAAATTCCGCAAGTCCATGGACAAGGTCGGAAAACGCTATGCGAAATCCTTTGAGGAGCTGGCCAAGTGAAATCAGAACCGGCGTTTCTAACGTTCGCCGAAGTGATTGAAATTCATGATTATCAGATTGAACACTTCGGCGGAGCCACCGGACTGCGCGACATTGAACTTCTGAAATCCGCCATCGGAATGCCGTCTGCAACTTTCGGCGGCGTATTCCTGCATCCGACCATTTACGAAATGGCCTCGGCTTACCTCTTTCATCTCGTTGAAAACCACCCGTTCGTCGATGGAAACAAGCGGGTCGGTGCTATGGCCGCGCTGATTTTCCTTGATTTGAACGGGATTGATTTTGACGCCTCGGACGAGGATTTCACAGCGATGGTTCTTCGTGTCGCCAGCGGAAAGATGCTCAAGGCGGAAATCACGCTTTTTTTGAAAACACATTGTCATGAGCGCTGATTCGTTACGCACTCCGGTGTGCATTCATATTTTCCGCGATACGCCTCGCATTCACCGATGATGAATTCTGTGTAATGGTCGCATTTGTGTGTGATCGCACACTCAATCGCGGCAAAGGATTTCCGCATTTTGCGGAGTTTCTTTTTCATTTTGCGGTACTTGGCAAGCAGTTCTTCATACTGCGCCGCACATTCGAGGCATTCCGGTTCGACTTCACTCATTGATATTCTCCGTGTTTGTATTATCCGAAGCCTCACATGAGGCTTCGGCGCTTACTTCCTTCTCTACCGCCTGAATCCGTTCTCCAATCCACATCATGCAGTTGACCGCCATGGAATTACCACAGGCTTTATACCTCGGTGCGTCCGGACATTCCTCTTCAGATTTCCCCTTCCATGGAATTCGTGTATGGTTGTCGGGAAATCCCATGAGCCGTTCCGTTTCAACGGGAAGCAGTCTCCGGACTGTGGCTTTGCAACCGATCTCAGGAGCAGAATAGGCAACTCCGTGAACATCTCCGGCGGTCTGCGTATACATCACGCCATCCTCGGATACTCCCATTCCGGAACCACCCGACCGCTCTTTTGGTTTCATTTTGTCACCGTCAAGAGCAATTGCGTCGATGATGACGGTCTCCGCGTTCGTCCCGCCAGCCGTCACGGTTTTACTGGTCTCCGCCTCGGTGACATACAGTCCGCCGTTCGGACGATCCTTGCGGCGGCCGTTCGCATCGCAAAACGAGACGTTGAAGCACTCTTTTCTTGCGATTGCCGGGGTGATCTCGGTTCTCATGGTCGGAAACACATCCGTCCAGAAGCCTTGCTGAACTCCTCCAGCATCGTTTTTAATAAAGCCGATGACCGCGCCGTCCTGTGACGGTTCGCCGTCTTCGCGTTGTGCTTCATCGCACCTCTTTTGAGGCGCGGTCACCGGCTGATTTACTTCTTGTATGACCGGAAGATTGCCGCCACCAGTCCCCATTCTCGCTGTTATGGCTTGCGCCACATCCACCGTTTTTATCCGGGAATCCTGCGCGTGATTTTCATAGCAAAGATAGTTCTGCTGTTTCGCGCCCGGTTCCGCCACCAGCGTCCCCGCAATCTCTCCGTCGCCATTCATCAGACGGACTTCATCCCGGCTGTTCTGCTGAAAACAGACGGCTTTCCCGCCTTTATAGTCGGTAGAAATAAGTGTCGGGGATAATTCCCTGTCATGCGTGTCTATGTGCCGGATATCCATGCATTCAGCATCGTTCTCAACGATGCACTGCATTCTGCCTTTATCCGGCATAAACTGCTGGTCGCTGGTTCGCGTCAGTGTTCCGGCGTTTTCCGATCCGTCCCACCACTTTGCCGGAGCAGTGCCTCTTTCAGCACCGGCGGCAGTTCCTTGCCTCTTCTCGCGGCGCGGCGGAGTATTCCCACCGCACATTTCACCGTCAAATAATACCTTGGCGGGATAACGCCAGTGACCAAGATATCCGATAAGGAAGAGACGCTTCCTTCGCTGCGGGATCGCCCGCGGAAATTGTTCCACTCTGGTAAATTGAGAATCAAGTATTCTCCACGATACGCCGAAATGTCCGGGTGCGTTGGTGACGATTCCGCATTTACGCCAACCTCCGTCCGGGACGGGCAGTTCCCATCCGCAGAGAAGAGAGACGAATCTTGCAAAATCCTCGCCGTTCCGGCTGGATAAAGCAGCGGGGACGTTTTCCCACACAACCCAGCGGACTCCAAGTTCAAAGCACAGTCGTACAAAGTCGAGAGCGAGAACGCTTCGTTTACCTTCAAATCCCAATCGCTTCCCGGCAATACTGAGATCCTGGCACGGTGTTCCTCCCGCGAGGAGGTCAATTTCTCCTTCATAATCATCTTTCCTTATTAGAGTAAAATCTCCGAGATTCGGGATCGTTCCACCGGAGGGGAGTTCGGCGATCTGCCTGATCCACGACTCTCGGGGTTTCCGGTCTTTTTCGTTATCCGCCGTTGCCGGATCAAGCGGACGCAACGGGCGCGTTGCCCCGAACCTGCGGCAGAGAACTCCGGCGGGAAACGGCTCCACCTCGGAAAAGAACACAGCTTTCCAGTCAAGGCTCCTCCATGCGAGCGTCGCCGCCTCGACTCCGCTGCAAATGCTTCCGTAGTTCATTGAATATCTCCCGATGTGATGTTGTCATTTTCTTCACGCCGGGTATATATCCAAAAATCGGGAAAATATTCTCGCTTTTCAGAAAAAAAGAGAAAAAAGTTGGAACGTCACTGCAACATGAGAAACTGCTGTGTTACGCAATAACCTGAGGATAAATGACTAAATGCTGATGTTCAGCTTTTTTTTCTGTTCGTTCCAGTCATCGGGCAATGCCACTCGTAATTGTTCCAAGGTGATGGAATCGGGCAATGTTCCTTCCAATGCAGCGTGAACAATATCCGGGGCAAGCAGTGTCAGTCGGATGACTCTTGCGACATATCCGTAGTCTTTCCCAATGGCATTTGCCAATTCCCGCACATTTGCAAAACTTCCGTCGTCGATAAGTTCCTGCCAGCGAAATGCTCTGGCAAGGCTTTGAATAATTGGATCATGCGGAGGAGCGACGACATCCGGGGCTACAATTCGCTTACGCCCCCCACACGAACGAAAAGCAAGCGGAATCAAGACCTTTACGTTCCCATTGGGCAACAGTGTAACCTCAGTCATTTTTCAATTTCTCCATCAGCGGTCGAATTCCGCTTGTTTTTATTTCAATTTCCAGTCTATCTTCCCATACGACAGCCTTTTCAACAAGAATTCGAATAAGACGGTTTTCTTCTCCCGGCGTGATTTCCGACCAGAAGGATTCCTGGAAAAAGTCGCGAATCTCTTGCAACTGAAGATTACTTTTTTCAGCAAAACGCGCAATCATTCCAGGTTCACTCAAAAGTTTTCTGATTTGCGTTCTCACAAGTTCTTCCACATCGCCAGCAGGAATCTGATGCACCGGACAATTTTGTTCGCTCGTTTTGGTTCCCTTGCTGCAAAGATAATAGAAATACTTCCGACCACCCTTTCGTGCGTAAGTTGGCATCATCGCTCCGCCGCAATGACCGCATCTCAGAATTCCTTTTAATGGGGCGAGTGTTTCCATGTTTGATGAGTGATCCTGACAAGGATTGTTTTCGGCAAGGATCGCGCGGGTTCTGTTCCAAATTTCAAGGTCAACAATTCCTTCTTGCTCGCCTTCGCAGATAGTATCCTTATATTTGACTTCCCCAATATAGGTGTGGTTGTTCAGAATCCGATAGATATGCTGATTACACCACGATTTCCCCTGTTTGGTTTTTATTCCGTCGAGATTCAGTTCATGCGCAATCAACTTGGGAGATTGGATCTCAACAAACCGTTGAAAGATTCTTTGAACGGTTTTTGCTTCTTCCTGATTTACAATAAGTTTCTTATTGCATACCGTATATCCAAAGGGGACGCACCCTCCAACCCAAAGCCCCTTTTTTCTGCTGGCAGACATTTTATCGCGAACTCTTTCGGTAATTACCTCACGCTCATATTGAGCAAAAGTGATCAGGATGTTCAGCATCATGCGTCCGGCACTGGTGGCGGTATTAATTTCTTGCGTCACCGCGACAAACTGCACGCCCCATTCGTCGAATTTTTTTGTCAGATCTGCAAAGTCGCAAATGGAACGCGAAAGCCGGTCAATTTTATATACGACGATAATGTCCACCAACCCATTCTCGCAATCGTTCAACAATTTCTGAAGAGCGGGACGTTTCATGTTCCCTCCGCTGTATCCGCCATCGTCATATCGTTCCGGAAGGCAAATCCACCCATTGGCTTTTTGACTCAAAATGTAGGCTTCTCCGGCTTCTCGCTGAGCATCAAGACTGTTGAATTCCTGTTCAAGCCCGTCTTCGACGGATTTTCGTGCATAAATCGCACATCGTTTTTTGATTATGCTGGTTGCTCTCATTATTTCACCCCGAAGAACTTCTTGCCGTTCCAGTGACTACCCGTAATCTTGTCGGCAATGGCGGAAAGCGAGCGATATTTCACTCCGTCGTATTCGTATTGCCCGTCTTCATGAACAATGACTTCGTAGGTCTTTCCTTTCCAATCCCTCTGAAAACGAGTCCCTTTCACGATTTTACGAGCTTTCGTTTTTCCTGTCTGTAGATTTGCCAGAGGATCAGAATCGGCAATCTCCGAGAGTCTTGATTTGTCAGCCACAGACAGACCGCCAAAATACATTTCCTGTAATTTGTAGGCGATGCGTTTACGAAGGTTGCGGACATTCGTCTGGCTGCATTCAAAGCCATAAAGTTCCTGAAATTTATTTTCCAAGTCCGTGACGGTTGCGGTTTCATTGATTGCAAGCTGCCGCTTCAGAATGTCCTGTTTATTCATGTTGCAAGTCCTTTCGCTTCGGTCATATACAAGCATGGATTTTCCGACTTATCCAGTCGTTTCTCCTTGATTCTGCGAAGAACGGCGGCAACGAGGTCGATTGCCTGCCGGATATTCTCCGGAAGTTCTTTTTTATCCATTCTTTTGGTTCCTGAGTTCGGAAAGTTTGAGTTGGCCGCCTGTTCGGATAGGTTCCGCGGAAGCGGCTATGGTTCCGCCGGTGCGTTTCTGGGAAAGCCGCAGCCGCGCTTTCGGCGCGGCGCGGACCGGCAGAAATTCCGGCATCGTCGCGCCCAGCATGGAGGCGCAGACCGCGCACCCGGCACAACAGTCGAGCCAGTGGTTATCGTGCGACTGCGGCTTGAGTTTCCATTCATCGACGGTGCGGCCGCGTCCCTGCGTCTTCACCCGGTACTCTGCGGTCAGATGTTCGGCGAGCAACTGGTGAACGCCCGGAATCCGTCCGTAAAGCGTAAGTGAGCCCTTGTCCGCCAGCGCAACGGCCAAGCGGGCATGGACAAAACTTTTCCAATAGTTGGAATCGTAGATCACATGCCGGATCGCGCGTTTCCCGGCGACGTTTGGCATCATCCAGTTGAAGCCGAGCCTGTCGCCGGGCTGTTTGCGGTATTCGGTCATAGGTTTTGACGATGCACCGACGTATCTGCCATGCGAAGGAAGAATCACTCCGGCGTGTGCCGACTGGCGGCAGAACTGATACACGATGTCGGTTGACTGGCCCCAGTTGGCATCGACAAGCGCCCGTTCGATTTTCAACACAGCCCCGTCCTCGCGCGTCCATTCGCGACCGAGATAATCATCGGTCAGCGAGTTCAACGCGGCGTACAGCGCCCCTTCGAAGCCCGCTGTGGGGAAAGTGCTTTGAATCGTCGGATTTGCGTCGGCAAGACTGAACTCCCTCCGGTGCTGATCCGGCCATGCGCCGTAGTCGATGACCGCCCCAGTAAAATCGTCCGTCCATGCCACAACCACATAGAACAGCAACGCTTTCTGCACGTCGATAAACATCGTGAGCTTGTCGCAGGCGAGCGGCACTCGGCCGCGCGGAAGCCCGTTCACTTTCGCACAGATTTCATCGACCGAAAGCAAGGTGTCGTCCTGCGTATCCTCCGGAAGCGGATCATTCTGGTATTCGCTCATGAATGCGGTTTCGTCTTGAAACTTGAGGTTCATGGCGTGTTGAAGCGCGCTGATTTCATCGTGATTGAACCGCGCTTCCCAGCTCACTTCCGCACCGGCGTCCATGGCTTCCCGGTTGGCCAGATAGAAATCAGTTGCCTTCTGAAAGTTGCCATCTGCCCGCAACGATTCCGCCCGAAGTTCCGCATACTCGTCCCAGAGTTTCATGTTCGTCGGGAACTTGTAAACCATCTTGGTTTTCTCCCCGTTCCAGTCGGGATGTGTGTTACGGTTCAGAATGATGTCCGCCATGTCACCCGGACGGATGATTGTGCAGGGCATGATTCCTGAAATTTTGAGGCCGGGTCCGGCCAAGCCCAGAATGTCGCCAGCCAGCACACGGACGCGCTTGCGGGTCTGCTCCAAAGAACCGGCGCTTTCCGAGGTCTGCGGATCGTCGATGATCACAAGCGACGGTCGGACGCTTCGTCCGTCGCTCCGCTTATATTTCATCCCGCGCACCCGTCCGGTAATCCCGGCTACCCGGACGATAATTCCGCTCGCCTTGCTTCCCTCAATGGTCGGCAGAACGATTTCGTTGCTCGTCCAGGTGATTCGCGTCCGTTCGCCGTGGAATAACTGACCGGCGCACCGGTTCGGAATGCCCTCCAGTTGTGCGACGGGGTAACACACCTCCGGAAAATCTTCGGACAGATGCTCGTTTACTTCCAGTTCGGTTTTGATGCTGTCGAGCATTTCCAACGCGGCGGACTCCGTCGCGCCGATCAGCGTCACGAATTCACGGTGGCCGTAAAGCATCGCCCAAAGAGCGGCGGTTTCGGTTAGGCTGCTCTTTCCACTGCCCCTCGCCATTGCCAAAGCAAACAGCCCGCCGGTTAAAACCGCTGTCTCAATCTTTGCAATCACCTTCAAATGATCCGGCGACCATTCCAGTGTGAACGTTTCCGGAAAATACGATTCGCAGAACAAACGGAAGTTTCGGGCGCAGTCCGTTTTTCGCTGCGGATTCACAACCTCCGGAAGCGGCGCGATGTCGCGTCCGGCGAGCGACTGTTCCGCCTGCCGGTTGCGCTCGGCGTCCCGGCGTTCGTCGTAGGTGCGGACGGAAGACGGTTCCTCCGGCGTGTGCTTTTGGTCGCACATCCATGCAATGTATTTCAGGAGATTGATATTGCGGGTGTTGTCCGTCGCCGCGATGCGGAAACCGACGCGGTTGAAATCGCGGTAAAGCCGCGCCTGAGCCAGCACAAACCCCTGCGCGGTCGAGTTCAGCAGACGGGCAACATCCACCACGCGCATATTATTCGGATTGATTGCCATCCTCGTCTCCTTTCGCCAGCCATGCGGCATATTCAATGAGGTTCACGGTTCCGTCCTGATTTTTCGGCGCGCCCGCCTCGAAATCGGCGGCGAGCGTCTCGGCGGAAATCATCCGGGAACCGGACTGTTTCAATAATCTCACCAGCAATTCAGGCGGCAATGCGGTGAGTTTCAAAGAATTATCCATTATCTTGCCTTTATTTTAAGATTACGACTGGCTATATGCCGATACCCATGGCCTTGTATGCACCAGCGAAGAAAAATGCCTTAAACACCAACAACCTACAGGAGGTCAAGCATGTGCGTCGAAAGCGAAATCAGAGTCGGGAGCATCGTCACGGTTAAAGTCGGTCGCAATGAAGTCACGGTCACAGTGACGGAAGTCATGGAACACGGCTGGCGGGTGAAAAGCCAGTCCCGCGGACGAGAGTTCGAGGTCAGCCGGATTGAGCGGGTGATTACGCCCGCCGAAGAGTCCACAAACATTTCGGAGGAAGCCTCAGATACGGAAACGGACGACGGGATTGACGGAGCTGAAAACGGAATCCCGCCTTCCGAAGATGCGGAGGATGCGGGAACCCCCAACGCGCCCGACGAGCCGGAAGAAGAACCGAATCCCGCTCCGGAATCCGGTCGCCCCGAAAAGAAACTGTCGCTCCTCGAAGCGGCGGCGCAGGTTCTCAAACGGAACCGGACTCCTCTCAACACGAAGGAAATCCTCGCCAAGGTGATCGAATCCGGCTTGTGGAGCCCCAATGGCGGCAAAACGCCGGAGCAGAGCCTCTACTCGGCGCTCTTCCGCGAGATCAACTCCAAAGAGAATTCCCGGTTTCGCAAGAGCGCGGAAAAGAAAGGCTCCTTCGAATACAATCGCTAAAGTTATTCCGCGACGGCAGGTGTCAAAGCCTGCCAGTCGCACCCTTCACCATGGACGAATTCCGCCCAGCGCTTGCGGATCACGTCCGCATACTTCGGGTCGAATTCCATCGAACGGTTGACGCGCCCGGTCTGTTCGCAGGCAATAAGTGTACTTCCCGACCCGCCGAAGAGATCAAGAATCACCTCTCCGGACTTGCTGGAGTTGAACATCGCTTTACAGGCGAGCGCGGTCGGCTTCTGCGTCGGATGCACATATTCGCGGGTGTTGTCCCGTTTGATGTCCCATACCGTCGTCTGACAGCGGTCACCGAACCATTCGCAATTTTCCTCCTCATGGCAGCCATAAAAACACGGCTCCGCTGCCCAATGGTAGTCGCTGTGTCCAAGGATCATACCCTTGTTCCAAATCAAGACTTGCTTTGATTTCAGCCCCGAATCAATGATCGCGTGTTCAAACTGCAAATGGTTGCTGCTCGCATACCAGATGTAGAATGCCCGCTTTTCCCGAAGGTGAGCCTTGATGTTTTTGAAGGCGGCCAGCAGAAATTCGGAAAGTTTGTCGCCGCGCAGGTCGTCGTTTTCAATGACTTCCCACTGACGTCCGCCGGGGTTGTTGACTCCGCGATACGATACACCGTAGGGCGGATCGGTGAAAACCATGTCGGCTTTTTCTCCCGCCATCAGCCGGGCGACATCCTCGGCCTTGGTCGAATCGCCGCACATCAGACGGTGCTTGCCAAGTTGGTAAATCTCGCCGTGCTGACTGACCGATTCCTCCGGGACTTCCGGAACGGCGTCCGCATCGGTTTCGCCCTCGGCAATGGTGTTTTCCTCCGATCCGCCGTTCAGGAGTTTGTCCAGTTCGTCCGCGTCGAATCCAAGGAGCGACAGGTCAAAGTCTTTTTCCTGCAATTCCTTGATTTCCAGAGGCAAAATGTCGTAGTTCCACTCGGCGATCTCGCCAGTCTTGTTGTCTGCGATCCGGTAGGCCTGCACCTGTTCGGGCGTGAGATTGTCGGCGACGTGAACCGGAACCACATCCAGTCCAAGCCGCTGGGCGGCCTTAAATCTTGTATGGCCGCAGATAATGACGTTATCGCGATCCACCACGATGGGCGAACGCCAGCCGAACTCCTTGATGGAATTGGCAACCGCCTCCACCGCCTCGTCATTGAACCTAGGGTTCTTGTCGTAGGGGTGGATGTCTGCGAGTTTCATGTTGATGATGTTCATGAGAATCCTTTCATTAAGGGGTTATTGGCTTGAACTCCACAAAAACGCAAGTATTTTTCATATTCTATTCCCAAAATCCTTACATCTTTCTTGAAAATCCTAAAAACAGTGCTATTTTAGGAGTGAACTCCAATAAAACACAAGTTAAAATAGAATAGGAGGCGATATGACTTACATACCGCGCTATTTGGAATCCGATATAAAGAGTCGGATGTTCTCCGGCAAGGCGATCATTGTTTACGGCCCGCGGCAATGCGGGAAGACCACCATGATCCGCCACATTACCGATGAATGGGCAGACGATGTCCTTTGGTTGAATGGCGACAGCCCGGATGTCCGGGACGAACTTGATCGTGTTACCGTCGCACGCTGGAAAATGATTCTTGGCAGAAAAAAAATCCTTGTGCTGGATGAAGCACAGCGCGTTTCAAACGTTGGGCTGGCCTTGAAACTGATCACGGATGAAATTCCTGAAATTCAAATCATTGCATCTGGGTCATCTTCTTTTGAGCTGGCGGACAAAGCATCCGAACCACTGACCGGACGAAAGTTTGAATATCGGCTTCTGCCGTTGTCTTTTTCTGAAATGGTTGCACAAAATGGACTTCTGTCCGAAAAACAATGCCGTGAACAAAGGCTTCTTTACGGTTCCTATCCGGATATCGTCACGCATCCGGAAGACTCCGGACGGCTCCTGAGTGAACTGGTTGGCAGTTATCTGTTCAAAGACATCTATGCGCTTGAAGGTCTCAAGAAAACGAAAATTCTTGACAATCTGGTAAAGGCTCTCGCCATGCAAATCGGCTCGGAAGTCAGCCTGAATGAGCTTGCCGGATTGACGGGGGCGGATCGGAAAACTGTCGAAAATTATATTGACCTGCTAGAAAAGACCTATGTGGTGTTTTCGCTTTTCGCCTACAGCGGCAATCTGCGCAATGAAATCAAGAAAGGCCGGAAAATCTATTTCTACGATCTCGGTATCCGCAATGCGGTAATGGGGAATTTCAGCCGCATCGAATCCCGAACCGACAAAGGCGGAATGTGGGAAAACTATCTCATTCTGGAACGCTTGAAAAACACCTTGAATCAGCCGTTTCAACCCCGGCGTTTCTTTTGGAGAACCGCTGCGCCGCAAAGCAACGAAATTGATTATCTTGAGAAAACATCAGACGCACTAAGCGCATGGGAAATCAAGGCGAATCCAGCATCCAATGCAAAAATTCCGCAGTCATTTCGCAACGCTTATCCCGATGCAAGGACCGCGATCCTAACTCCGGACAATTATGACTCTTTCCTGTTGCCGGAATAATGCCTTACACAGCCCCGCTGTCGCGTTTTGCGGCAACGGGTATGTCTGGCCGAAATCGGAGCAAAGCCCCGAATTTGAGGCATTTGCGCGTCCATTTGAGGCGAGATCTTAAGCTTCGCAAATACCTGCAATGCAACGGATAGAAAAATTTTATCACCGCCAAGCAAGTCTGCGATATAACTCGAGTCCTTCCGCGCGCCCTCTCAAATATACCCACAGGGGGGAACCGTAGAGGCTCGCTGGTCTATTTCGAGCCTCGCCGCCTCATTTCTACCATCCCGACCCTATCCCCCCTCTATCGGGTCCGGAATGACCATCGGAGGGCATCCGTCATTTCGTCAAAAGTGACGGGAAAGCGGCGGCTTGAGCAAATATCGTCGTATGCGAGTCCTGTTCCGAGCGCGGGAGCGTCTCGTATGCGAGTTCTGCGCCGTGTTTCGCGCCCACTGATAGCCAACCGACGCGCACCACCGCGTTTTCCCGTTGCTCCGTGTGTTGCCTCGTGCCGTCGCGTTTCAGGCGGTGGCGGGGCTTTTCTGCGCGTTTATGGGCGTTGCTCGCCTTTGCCGAGAACGCGGTAGGAATGCAGTTCGTTTTGCTGATGCGTCACCCATTCGAGATTGGTTACGTGGTTGTTCCGCTTGTTGCCGTCGCGGTGATTGACTTCAGCGCCCTCGAACCATGTGCTTGCAAGCCACGTGAGTGCGACCAGCCGATGGACGAGGTGTGTTTTCCCCTGAATGGGAACGCTCATGTAGTGCGGACGACCTCGCCAGACGGTGGACGTAAGCTTCAAGACTTTGCCGGGAATGACCTTGCGGTACTGCCGATCACCATGCCGGACGTTGACCGAGCGTGATTTGCTTCGGATCAGCCCGGTGTCAGAGGCTTCATACATCGGTAGGCCGGGAATGGTGCGCCAGTTCATTTTGCCTCAAACTCGCCGCAACGGAGACCTTCGTGTACTTCCGGCCATACGGCGTAGAAGTCCTCGTCGGGTTCAGGACGGTTGAGGTTGGCCGGAAGCGGAGCATGTCTCCGGCACTCGCCGGACTTGTCGCCGAGGTCGTTTGATTCGAACCAGCGACAGTTTTCGCAGTTGTGTTTCATGGAACTCCTTTCGGGCGGATTGATCCGCCGGTTTGCCTGTTGACTTATTGACCATCCGGAGGCATGCTCGCGAAAACGGCACTTCTGGAAAATTTTGTTTTGAGGTCAAACCCGGGGAAAACAAAAAAATTCCGCGAGGGGGTAGTCAATAAGGTCAATAAGGGTAAAACAGTATATTTTATAAAAATATATGTTTATTATCAGCTATTTATGACTCTCACTTTTTGACGCGAAGTGCCAACAAAAAGCCGTCAAAAAAGTCAATAAGTCAAAAGTCATTGACGCTATTTGACCGAATCGTCGAGCAAAATGTATGCTTTGCCGCTCCGCCCGTCTCCCTGAACGGCTTGAATCGCTATACGTTCCTGCGCTTCAAGGCTTTTCAGCACGGCGTTCAAGACGTTTGGCGGGAATTTCCGGGTTCTGCGGTTGAACATCCAACCTGGCATCGGTGTGTCCGGACCCTTCCTGCGCGCCCAGGAGACGAGAATTCCGACGACTTCCTCGACGTATTTCTCGAAATCGGACTCGTGGTAGTAGTATTCGGTCATTGCGATTTTGTTCCGGCATTCCCACCAGATGAATTTTTTCGCCCAGAGAACG
>CALABZ010000166.1 GCA_937888615.1 uncultured Lentisphaeria bacterium
CCGGAAGAATCAATAATTTGATATGAAATGGCGGCATTGGATATTCCCTGGGGAGTGTACAGTGTAATAGATAATTTAAATTCTGATAAAAAAGGTTGAAAATTGTTCTTTGCAAGAGATGTTATCTTAACATCTTTTATGTGTGCCTGACTTGAGTTTTTATCTTTACGATTAGTTGGCAAAGTGGAATATAAATAATTATCCACAACGGTGCTTATATCTGAATTTAAAATAATTTCACCACCATTCAGCAAAATTCCTTGGTTGCACAGCTGGCGAATGTTTTGCATGTCATGGCTGACAAAAATAACCGTCCTGCCTTCTCCGGACATATCTTCCATTTTGCCGAGGCATTTTTTCTGGAACTGGGCGTCACCGACGGCGAGCACTTCGTCAACCAGCAAAATTTCCGGTTCCAGATGCGCCGCGACCGCAAATGCCAGGCGCACATACATGCCGCTGGAATAACGTTTTACCGGAGTGTCAAGAAACTTTTCCACTTCGGCAAAAGCCACTATTTCATCAAATTTCCTCTTTATTTCCGCCCGGGTCATGCCAAGAATCGCACCATTTAAGTAGATATTTTCGCGCCCGTTTAATTCCGGATGAAACCCGGTTCCCACCTCCAATAAACTTGCAACCCGTCCGGCAATAGTAATTTTGCCGGTCGTAGGTTCGGTGATTCTGCTTAAAATCTTGAGCAATGTTGATTTGCCCGCACCGTTGCGGCCGATAATTCCGATCCGGTCTCCCTGCCCAATCTCCAAATTAATATTTTGAAGAGCCCAGAATTCCTCTAATTCGGTATTTTCCCGGTTTACCTGCAAAGGATGCCGCAGGCGTTGATATATTCCCCGCGCCTGATGCATCAGGTTGTCCCGCAGTGAATGGTATTGAAATGCCCCCTGCGCGCCACGGTCATGCCCGATGATATACTTTTTACTCAGGTTTTCAATTTTTATTATTGTATTGCCCATTGCTGTTCCTAAATAAAATCCGCAAATTCCCGTTCATAACATGGATAGTCCAAGTGACAGGAAAAAACCGGGCAGAAATATATTAGTTTCCCCGCCGATAAGCATCCAGCGAAAACCGTCAATGACCCCGACCATGGGATTCAGCGAATATATGAGACGCCATTTATCCGGGATCACGGAACTGCTGAAGCCTACCGGCGAAATATACAGGCCGAACTGCACCATAAACGGAACGACATAACGGAAGTCGCGATATTTAACGTTCAACCCGGAGATCCAGTACACCAGCCCCAATGCGGGGAGACAGGCAAGGATCAGGAAGGCCGGCATAAAAATAATCGTCCAACTCGGTACAAATTGATACCAAAGCATCAACAATCCAAGCAGCAATACGGAGATTCCGAAATCAATAAAACTGACAATTAAAGAGCTTGTGGGAATAATAATTCTCGGGAAATATACTTTTGAAACCAGCGAATTATTGTTTATCAGGGCGTTACCGCCTTCGGACACGGTATTGGCAAAAAACTGCCAGGGCAGCATCGCGCAATATACCATTATCGCGTATGGAACTCCATTGGATGGCAATTTCGCGATTTTTCCGAAAACAACAGTAAAAACCAACATCGTCAATAACGGACGAATGACGCTCCAGGCAAGACCTATAATGGTTTGTTTATAACGAATCAAAATATCGCGCCAGGCAAGAAACAAAAATAATTCCCGATATACCCAAAGGTCTTTCAGATAGCGTTGATGTAATTTGCCGGCCTCAATTGTCAAATGATACTCTTTCATGTGTCCTCATTCAATATAATAAGTACATATCCAATTCGTTATCACTATAGTGTGCGGCCCAGGGAATATCAAGAAATGATGCAGCAAAAATTCGGAATTGTGAAGGTATAATGAATGCTTGCAACGAAAACCTTGTTGCAAAATATAGAATTTGTGATATACTTGCATGTTGCGTGTATAAAAAGATTAAGGTTCTATAATAAAGAGAATCCATGCAAATTTTACATGTGTTAAAATGGCTTAGTCCAGTTGAGGCTTGTGGAGGGCAAATTCGCGCACTCCATTTGGGGCGTTCTCTGGCTTCGTTTGCGGAGGTGGATGCGGTTGGTTTCCTTCCGCGGCGCCAGCTATCCGGTGAAGACAACCAAAATTTAAAGCATTACCGTCAGTTATTTCCGATTCCTTTGCCTGAGAAAATAAAAGCCATGCGAGAGATCGCATGTTCGTCTCTTGCCGGGGCTTCTCTTCGAACAAGCCGTTTTTTTCCCAATTATTTATATACCTTTATAAACAAACTGGTCATGGAGGGATCCTATGATGCGATACAGGTTGAAGAACTTCCGCTGATGAGTGCGGTTCTCAAGATGAATACAGGCATTCCGATTGTCTTCAGCAGCCACAATGTGGAGTCGGAACTTTCTTCACGTTTATTTAAGAAATATAATTCGGCATTAAGACTGTTTGCCGGTATTGAGCAGCGGCGAACCTTGAGAGAGGAACGAAAGGCTTTAAGCGCATCTGCAAGTTGCCTTGTTGTTTCAGAGAGAGACCGGCAACAGTTCAGGGAGCTTTCAGGTTCAGCCCAACTACCACCGATCCATGTTCTTCCGAATGGAGTGCCTGAACGTTTCTCTCCCGCGAAACAACCTGCAAAACGAGCGGGGATTCTTATCAGCGGTTCATTTGGCTGGTATCCCAATAAAAATGGTTTGCATTGGTTCCTGGACTTTGTTTTACCGCAAATACGCAGGATTCATCCGGATCTTCCAATTCGTGTGGCGGGGAGTGGAATCAAGTCCCAAATACAGCAAAGACTTCAGAAAAAAGGGATCAGCGTTCATTGCGATGTTCCCGATATGCTCCCTTTTCTCAGACAAGCTCAAATGCTGCTTGTCCCATTGCGGATTGGAGGGGGGACACGAATAAAAATTATTGAAGCATGGGGAGCCGGGCTTCCTGTTGTCAGTACCTCTCTGGGAGCCGAAGGTCTCCCATGCGCGCATGAGCGGGATATTTTACTGGCGGATCGTCCTGAGGATTTCGCAAATTCAATTAATCGTCTGCTCATTGACGCTGAACTTCGCGAAACGCTCGCAGCTAATGGCATATCTGCCGCAAACGGCTTACGCTGGCCGGCGTTAAACGGGCCGCTTGGAAACGTTTATTCACAACTGAATATGGATAACGGCCGATGAGAATCGCAGTCAATGCGCGAATGCTGACACAACGTAAGCCGGGAGGTATTAAAACCTATGCCCTGGAGGTGCTTAAACGTATTACAAGCGCGCATTTAGAACATGAGTTTATATTCATTGTAGATAGACCATTCTCAGCTAAAAACATTTTCTCTTCAAATGTAAATATTGTGACCTGTTTCCCTTCTGTTCATCCGCTGCTTTGGTTTGTCTGGTTCGAGTTTGCAGTCCCTAGAATTCTAAAAAAATACCACGCGGATATTTTTTTATCTTTGGATGGCTATGCAAGTCTTTCTTGCTCAAATCCTACAGTTATTGCGATTCATGACCTGAACTTCCTGCATAAACCTGAAGAGCTTCCTCGCCTGGTATCAGCTTATTATAATTATTTTTTCCCAAAGTACGCGAGGAAAGCAACATCCATTCTTACGGTTTCACAATACTCTTGTCAAGACATCATTGATTCTTATAAGATTGATAAAGCAAAAATTACCGTTACCGGCGCGGCCGCCAGTAGAGAATTTTTCTCGTTTCCACCGACTGAAAGGAAAAAGGCTCAAAAAACGTGGGCGGAAGAAATGCCATATTTTCTTACTGTTGGCACAATCCATCCTCGCAAAAATCCCGTACGGTTGATCTACGCATTTGAGCAGTTTAAGAAAAAAACCAATTCCCCGGCTAAATTGATTTTTGCCGGCCCAAAGCTTTTCAGAAAATCGGGATTATTGCGCCTGAAAAAGACAATTGCCTATTGGAATGATATTATTTTCCTGGGAACGGTCTCGCAAGAACAATTAATTCAGCTATATAATGGAGCAATAGCACTGTTGTTTGTATCTAAATTTGAAGGATTCGGTATTCCCGCATTAGAGGCAATGCATTGTGATATTCCGGTAGTAGCATCGAATTGCACATCGCTGCCGGAAGTATGTGGAGACGCCGCTCTTTTGGTTGACCCATTTTCTGTTGATTCAATTTGTGATGCGATGGAAAGCATTTACAATGACGAGCCAATGCGCAAGCGTTTAATTCGAGCCGGAAAGCATCGGCGGGAAATGTTTTCATGGGATAAAACCGCAGAAATTGTCTGGAAAACCGTAGAGAGCGTTTATGATTACAGCTAAGTTTATTTTTTGGTTCAGCATTGTCTTATGCTTCTATACGTACTGTGGATATGGAGCTATAATCATTGTCAGTGCGTACTTAAAACAATTATTCCACAAAAAAGAAAATCCCAAAGACGGCTTATTTGAGCCGGGCGTAACTCTTTTTATTGCTGCTTTTAATGAGGAAAAGTGGATGGCTCAAAAAATAGAAAATTGCTTTTCGTTAGATTATCCACAGGAGAAAATCAAAATAGTCGTGGTGACGGATGGCTCTACTGATGATTCTGCTAATATCATAGCTAATTATCCTGCTGTCGTTCATTTGCAACAAAAAGAACGGCGCGGAAAAATGGCGGCAATAAATTTGGGGATGCAGTTTATTGATTCAGAAATAAGCATTTTCTCCGATGCAAATTCTATACTTAACCGCAAGGCAATCCGTGAGCTTGTCGATAAATTCTATGATGACAAGGTTGCGTTAGTATCTGGAGAAAAACGCATTGTTATTGGTCTCGGGAATGAAGCCGGCGGCTTTGGGGAAGCAAGCTACTGGCGTTATGAATCTCAAATAAAAAAAGCTGAGGCTCTGCTGAATTCCTGTGTCGCAGTTGATGGCGGGCTTTTTGCTATGCGTACTCAACTATTTAAATCGTTGCCGGAAGATACGATCCTTGATGATTTAGCTATCTCAGTTAAACTGGGGTTAGATGGATATTCCATTCAATATGCCGCCAAAGCCATTGCATTGGAAAACGCCTCGCTCACACTTTTAGATGAATTTGAACGCAAAGTTCGAATTGCCTCCGGGCATTTACAACTGATTCTCCGTATGCCGGCTATATTCAATATTTTTCGTCACGGGGGATTTTCTCTGCGTTATTTTTCGCATAAATTCCTCAGGTCGTTTGTGATACCTTTATGCATCATTATTGTATTTGCATCGAATACTATCCTGTGCATAACTCAAGAGCCTCTTTATCTTGGCTTATTCTCTTTGCAATGTCTTTTCTATATGCTTGCAATACTTGGATTTCATTTCAGAAACAACAAACACTTTCCCAAACTATTGCATATTCCGCTCTATGTGTGCATGATAAACTTAGCCGCATGGATAGGAGTATTTCGTTATTTAACGGGAGGTCACTCGGTTCTTTGGTGCAAGGCTAAGCGTTAAAAAAATAAAAAAACAAAGGATAGTCATGCTAACTCGTTCTCTATTGTTTAAATCTTATATTGTTATTATTCTATTGCTGCTGGCTGTTGACTTGAATATTTCATTGCTTCGGGCTCCCGGGGTTGATTCTATTCCATTACCCTTTTTGGCTCTTATACTGGGAGTAATTATTCCTGTGGTTTATTTAAAAGAATTTTTGTCATTTATTAAAGCAGAAAATCGGCTTTTTATTTTAATTAGTGTTGCATTTATTTGGGGACTTATTTCTGCCTTTTTCTCTCCGTTGCCATTGTGGGGAGGAATAAAAAGAATTATGGCTTTTGGCGTTTGTTTCGGTATTTCAATCCTTCTATTATTTCTGTTTACTTTAGAGCAAAAACTTAATGTTTTTTTCTTAAAAGGATTGCTGGTAATTGCAATTTTCCTTGCTGGACTATCCCTTGTCGAAGTCACAAACAGTGATGTTTCAACCTGGTTGGCAAAAACATTCAGGAGTGGTGAAATTCAGCGGGTTGGCGCAGGAGTAAGAGCTGGAGCCACGCTGGCGCATCCTAATATTTTCGGGTGTTTTATGTCGCTTGCAGTTCTCATTCTTTTTTCCCTTACTGAACACATGAAAAAGAGAAAACTCTCTTGGGGGATAATAATCGTTGTCTTATGTATGGGCATTTCCTTTTCTGCGGTTATCCCCAAAAGCTGGACAACTTGAATCCGTGTAAAAGGCCTTGTAAATTAACTCAA
>CALABZ010000167.1 GCA_937888615.1 uncultured Lentisphaeria bacterium
ATAAAATACATAAAGTACTTATTACAAGTGCTATATGTTCGATAAAAATAAATTTCACTAATACAGATCATTGCCATTCTGGCCGCGATGCTGCTCCCGGCTTTGAGCAAGGCGCGCGAAAAAGCAAATGAAACATTCTGCAAAGGCAACCTGAAACAAATCGGCCTTGCCATGGCGGAGTATTCCACGGATTTTGAAGACTGGATACTGCCGACCGCAATGGGATCAAGCAGTAACTACTGGGTGCTGGTCCTTACCGGGACCGCCTCCCCCACCGATTTTTACACAACCAAATACGGAAACCTGCGGTATCCGGGATACACCAAAACGGAGGGGAATTTTGTCTGCCCCGGCGAAAAAGTGCCTTTTGGCGCCTACAGCAAGGGATTTTTCCAGTATACGCATTATGCGCGAAACACCATCCTGAGCGGAATCATCGGACAGGCACCGGCGTCGGGCATCCGCCGCGACATGATGCGCAAGCTGAATATGATCAAAAATCCGTCCATCGTCCTGAATGTGGGCGACAGTATCATGAGAAATCTTTATGCGGCATATTATTCTTACTCGTTCTCGTACCGCCACGGAACCTATGATCCCCGAACGACTCAGACACCCCTATCGGCGATTCCTCCCGCCAGCCAGTGCAACTTTCTTTACCTCGACGGACATGCGGGCGGAGAAACCTACAATGAAGTCGGCACGACGCTGGCTCGCGGATTCGATGTCTCCGTCGGTGTTGAAACATATAATAATTAACTATTCTCTACAAAATAGAAGGAATATTGCATGAGGACAGGAATGTTTCTGTTATTGGCATCCCTGCCGCTGTTGATGGCGGGCAGTGAGTTCAAGGAACGGCGTCACGCCAAATACCAATCCGGCCAGAGCACCAAAATTCTGGATTCGTCAAAGGATGCCGTGGAACGTCGCGGTGCGTTCCGGGCCCTGCTGGATGACCCGCGAACGGCTCCGAACGCCGCCAAATACCTGAGTGACCGTGATGCGCAAATCCGTCTCGCCGCTTACAACTTCCTCTGTACCGGAGGCAGCGACCGCGTATTGGATTATTTGAAGCAAGCCCTGAAAGACCCGAGTCCGACGGTTCGTCTGTTCGCCCTCGAACGGATCAGCGGATACGTTTCGAACCCGGACATTGGCAAGTCCATCGAGGAAATGGGCGCAAAAGATCCTGATTACGCCGTACGTCAATACGCGGGCAAACTGACATGGCCCTTTAACCGGGAAAATAAGTTGTTGAAAGACGATCCGAGTTGGGATTATGAGATTTTGACCGTCAAGACGTTTCCGTTGTCCGATACCGCCTGGCGGTTCATGACCGATCCGAAAGGAGACGGCCACCGCCGGGGATTCTTCGAGAATGATTTTAAAGACAACGGCTGGAAACCGATTCATATCGGCAACTGGGAAACCCAGGGTTGGGCCGACTACGACGGCATCGCGTGGTATCGCATCCGCTTCAACATGCCCTCTAAAATCGATTCCAATGCCGTCGAATTGAATTTTGAAGGCGTGGATGAGAGTGCATGGGTCTGGCTGAACGGCGTTTACATCGGCAAGCACGATATCGGCGAAGTCGGCTGGGACGAGCCGTTCCGACTGGACATGACCAAAGAAGTAAAATGGGGAGCGGAAAATATCCTGACTGTCAGGGTACTGGACCGTGCCAGAAGCGGCGGCATCTGGAAGCCGGTCCATGTGGATATTTTGAAGTAATAAAGGGACATTTCAGAATGAAAAAAACAATCGCATTATTGTTCGGACTATTTCTGGCGGTAAATCTTCCGGCCGCCGATGAGGGCAAGGTCATAGCCCGGTGGAACTTCAAGGACGGCAAGCCCGTTTCCACGGACGGGAAATATCAAGGCGTCCTGCGGGGACGCACGGTCATCGTTAAAGACGCCGACGGCAATCCCGTCCTTCGCATTCCGGCGGCGGAAAGCACCGAAGCCAACGGCATGGTCATAGATAAAGTTTATCCGGAGCTGACGCCGCAGGGGGCATTCCGGCTGGAAATCAAATTCCGTCCTGCCGAAACGATCAGCGCCAAAAAAACACAGATCATGTTATGGGACAGCAAATACATCGTCACCCCCGGCGCCAAGACCGACCGCCGGTCGAACAGCGGCTTCGCCCTGGCGCTGCGCCGCAGCGGTTCCCGTTGGATGCCGGTCTTTTACGTCGGCTACGGGACTTCCAGTCTGACGGTCAACGGCAAACCGTTCGACATGAGTTCCGACCAATACCATACAGTCAGTGTGGATTATAGTCCTGGCCTCGTGAAATTCCGGGTGGACGGCGACGAAAACGCCGAAGTCGCCATCGCTTCCCCCGGGCCGCCGGCCAAAGCCTACAGCCGTCCGACCATCGGGGACCGTTCAGGCAGTAACTATTGGGGATTCGAAGGCGATATTGCCGAGGTGACGCTCAGTGAAATCCCGCTGATAAAACCGGTACGGTTGGCAGGGGAAACGATCAGTTTTT
>CALABZ010000168.1 GCA_937888615.1 uncultured Lentisphaeria bacterium
GAAACCAGCATCATCATCGAATACCTGCAGCAGACGCGGCCTGGCGCGGTTCGTCGGGATCGGGCGGTGCCGGATGCGGGCAGTGCTCGACGGCGCAGAACTTGCAGTTGCGGGTACATTCATTGCCCAGGATCATAAAGGTGGCGGTGCGATGGTGCCAGCATTCGCTGAGATTCGGGCACTTGGCACTGGCACAGACTGTATTCAGCTTCAGTCCGGCGAGGATCGAATTCACTTCCTCACGGGCCCCGCCACAGTTCACCCGGATACGTATCCAGGGTGGCAATCTGTTTTTTGTACCTTTGGCTTCGGGCATAACTTTTTTCAGCGCTCCATCGAGGACAGGATTAAACACACATTGGTGCCGCCGAAAGCGAAACTGTTACTCAGGGCATGGGTGACTTTGACATTGTCGCGGCGGCTCCGCACCAGGTCGGCCCAGGCGAAATCGGGCTCGGGGTTGTCCAGGTTGATCGACGGACAGATGAAATTCTTTTCGATCATCAGCGAGGTGAAAATGGCCTCGGCCGCGCCGGTGGCGCCGATCATGTGGCCGGTCATGGACTTGGTGCTGTTGATCGCGGTGTTGCCGCCGAAAACGCTCTTGATCGCCAGCATTTCCTCGGGGTCGCCGATCCCGGTAGCGGTGCCGTGGGTATTGACATAGGCGATGTCTTCGGCTTTCAAACCGGCGTTTTTCAGGGCGATGCGCATGACTTCGGCGGTGGATTCGGCATCCGGCTGGACCATGTCGGTGCAGTTGCTGTTGGCCCCGAAACCGGTGATTTCGCAGATCGGTTTGGAATTGCGGCGGCGGATGCTGGCCTCGGATTCGAGTACCACCCAGCCGGCGCCCTCGGCGATGACGAAACCGTCGCGGTCGATGTCAAAAGGCCGGCTGGCGATGGACGGACAGTCGTTATGTTTGTTGGAAAGCGCGCGCATGGCCATGAAGCCGAGCGCGTGAATCCAGTTCAATTCTTCCGCGCCGCCGCAGACGACGATATCGTACTGGCCGGATTGGATCAGGCGGCTGCCCTGCAGAATGGCGTGGGCGCTGCTTGAACAAGCCGAGCTGATATCGTAGCTTTCCCCACGGAATCCGTAGATCAGCGACAGGTTCGACACCGAGGACGACGGCATGACCCGCGGCACGATGAACGGCGATACGCTACGCAGTTTGCCGCTTTTGATGAACCCGGCCGCGTTATGATAGAGTTCGAGATAATTACTGCCGGCCACGCCGCCGATAACGGCGATGGGCTGTTCCTTGATCTGTTCCGGGGTCAGGTTGGCTTCCTGGAGCGCCTGATAAACGGAAGCGATTGCCATTCGGGCATTGGCGGGGGTGAAGCGCCGGGTTTTTTTATTGAGCATCGGGCATTCGGGATCTTCGTCGGCGGCTCCGGCGACGTGGCTTTCCAGACCGCGCGCGCGCCATTCTCTCATCAATACAGTTCCCGACCGCCCCTCTCGAAGTGCTTGTTCATTAGCTGCCAGTCCCGTTCCCAATGGAGTAATCAGGCCCCGGCCGGTAATAAAAACTCTATTCATATCGTATCCCTATTTTATTGCCCTTTATATTCTTGACACACTATAATGTGTTTTCCTCGAAATTTCAACGGGATTACAACTTTTTCATCGATTTTTGTGTGGTTGCCCGGTCTTGTACAGGCCGTTCAGTTTCCGGGATTGAACATGGCGAAGAATTTTTCCATTTCGTCGTTCGACGCATAGCGGAGCAGGTCTTCCGGGTCGGCCTTTTCGGCGATGCCTTCCGGTAACAGGGCCAGAAAACGCGACGGCGACTGGTTGTTGATCCGCCCGTGGAGCGCCCGCATCCGGCAGAACGTGATGACCAGCCGCAGTTTGGCACGGGTCAGCGCCACATAGAAAAGACGCAGTTCCTCGTCCATACTTCCCTCTTCGATCGAACGCTCGTGCGGAAAAATATTCCGTTCCAGCGCCGCCAGAAAGACGAACGGATATTCCAGACCCTTGGAGGCGTGGACGCTGGAGAGGGTGACGGCGTTGCCGTCGTTGGGTTCTTCGGTACGGTCGTTTTCCTCCAGCAGCGAATAGCTTTCCAGATACTCCATCAGCGTGGGGGGATTTTCTGCTTTGTGCTCGAATTCGGCGATGGCGTTCAGGAATTCTTCGACGTTCTCCTGACGCTTCCGGGAGTCGTCGATGTTCTTGTAAACTTTCTGCAACCCGTTGTAATAACCGACTTCAACCAGATAATCGCGCGCCTTTTCTGCGAGATTGCCGGGTTTCGAGAGTTCGGCGCGGTATTTCTGCAGACAGTGGGTGAGGGAACGGGCCTCGGCGGCGCTTTTCGGCGTCAGCGATTTAAGGAACGCATCCTCGTTCAACAGTGAGGTAAAGGGGAGAAATGCGGCGGCTTTCAGCTCTTTCAGGCGGTTCACCGCCTTGTCGCCGAGTCCGCGCGGCGGCACGCTCAGGATACGCAGCAGGCTCTGGTCCTCAAGCGGGTTGACCAGCAGTTTCAGATAAGCGGCGGCGTCTTTGATTTCCTTGCGCTGAAAAAACTCCTGGCCGCCGACCAGACGGTACGGCACCCCCGCCTTGCGCAACGACAGTTCGAACAACCGCGAGAGGTGGTTCGAACGGTACAGGATCGCGAAATCCTTGAATTCCAGCCCCATCGCTTCGCGTTCCTGCATGATGTAATCGGCGATGAACGCCGCTTCGTCCTCGTTGGTTTTGTTCGGCACCACCAGAATGGGATCGCCGTCGCCGTGGGCGGACCAGAGGTTCTTCTCGAAACGCTCGGTGTTGGCGGAAATAACGGCGTTGGCGGCCTTCAGGATATTGTTGGTGGAACGGTAGTTCTGTTCCAGTTTGACCTGCACGGTCCCCGGAAAGATTTCGGGGAATTTCAGGATGTTGCCCACATCGGCGCCGCGCCAGCCGTAAATGCTCTGGTCGTCGTCGCCCACCACGCAGATGTTGTTGCGGTCGCCGCACAGGAGTTTGACGACGCTGAACTGCGCGAAATTGGTGTCCTGATATTCATCGACCAGGATGTAATGGAAGCGTTCGCGGTATTTCTCCAGCACTTCCGGGAAACGGCTGAAAAGCTCGTGGGTCAGCAGCAGCATGTCGTCGAAGTCCAGCATATTCTGGGTTTCGAGAAGCGTCTGGTAATGCTCGTAGACATAGGCCATGCGCGAGTCGTTCTCATTGTCGGCCAGTTTGCGGGCGGCACGGTACCCGACCAGTTGATTCTTCTGTTTGCCGATATAGGCGGCGATGCGCCCGGCTGAAATATCCTCGACGGCGCTGTAGCCCGCCTGCGCCAGGGCCTGTTTGATGATCCCTTCCTGATCGCTGGTGTCGGCGATGGTGAAGCTGGGCAGATAGTTCAGGCGTTTGATCTCCTTGCGCAGTACGCGGATGCAGAACGAGTGGAAAGTGCCGACGGTCAGTTTCTTCGCCTGGTCTTCGGAAACCAGTTCGGCGATACGTTCTTTCATTTCGCGCGCGGCCTTGTTGGTAAAGGTCAGCGCCAGGATTTTTTCCGGCTGGATGCCTTGTTCAAGCATCCATGCGATGCGGAACGTGATCACGCGGGTTTTGCCGGTGCCGGCCCCGGCCAGCACCAACAACGGGCCCTCGGTGGTTTTTACCGCTTCGCGCTGTTCGTTGTTAAGCCCGCGGAGGATATTCTGCCAGTCGCTCATACGGTCTGGACGTCGAGCTCGAAAGCATCTTCACCGGCGGCGACGGCGGCGGCGGAAGTCACCGGCAGTTCGAATTCGGCGAACGCGCCGCCGTTGACGATGTGCGCACAGCATTCCGCAGCGGATTCGGCGGTGAACACGGTATCGGCGTTCTGGTCGCAGATTTCATTTTTCTCGTAAGTGCTCAAGTACCAGGCGTGGCCAGGGGTCAGTTCGACTTCCTTGACCAGCAGAGCGTCGTGACGAATGATTCCGAGGTAGCCGCGGTTGGAACGGGAGTCGGCCACGGCGACGATTCGCGGCGTATTATAGCTGTCTTTCTCATAATCCATGGCAAGGAGACCGAGGGCGATGGCGTCGCGCAGCGGGTAGCCCATGACGATTTTTTCCGCGATTGGGTCGGTGTGGGAACCGTTGCTGACGATGGCGTAGCGTCCGGCGAGGCGGATGCAGTTATAAGTGATATAGGGACTTTTCATCAGGTCGGCTTCGAAGCCCGGACGGGGGCGGACTGCGACGGTTTCGCCGCTGAGGGCGCATTCGCGGTTCGGAAATGAGCGTGAAGAAACGCGGTACATGGCGGCGGCTTTGCCGGACGGGGTCATGCCCACGGCGACGATTCTTCCGATATACATGATGTCTCCTTGTTTGTAAAGTTGCGATAATCAATGCCTATAATATGGCACGGAAATGCAAAAAAACAACAATTCACGGAAGGATTTTCGGCGCATTTAAGTGATATCCGCCCGACGAGTATTTCGCGCGGGGAGAAAACCGTTTTTGCAAAAAGGTTCTTCTCCCCGCACCCCTCTTTCCAAAAACTTTTAAGTTCAGCGCATAACCCGATTGCATCGCAATCGGGTTATGCGCCGGAATATAAAAAGGTTTGAAAAGC
>CALABZ010000169.1 GCA_937888615.1 uncultured Lentisphaeria bacterium
GTCATTTGCCTGGCGCATGAATATCCCGGCAGTGAAAACCAGATTCTGCCGTTTGTCGAAGTAACTGCGGATTTTGTTCTCACTGCCGGGATATTCATGCGCCAGGCAAATGACCCCATCGATTTTGTGGCGAATGAAATTACGGTAACATTCAAACATATTGTCCACGTTATCATGGGATTGACCGATCATCAGGCGATATCCGCTTTCGGCCGCTTTTTCTTCGATGACGCTTAATATCTGATAAATACTTCGCGGAGCACATGAATCAATCAGGACTCCGATGACCATGCTCCCCTTGCCGGCCAGCGTCCGCGCCGCGGTATTCGGCGTATAATTCAGGCGTTTTGCCACTTCCTGGATTTTTCGCCGGGTTTCTTCGCTTACCCGAATGCTGTTGACGCCGCCATTGGTCAGTACCCGCGCCACGGCGGATTTGGATACCCCGACTTCCTGGGCGATATCAATCATGCGGACATTTTTTTTCTCTTCCAGCATGGCTTTCCTTCTGCGTTATTGGTACTAGATAATCCGGTTTATCTTTTGGTTTACAATGCATGATAATCCGGTTTATCTATATTATAATGCAACTCCCCGGAATTGTCAATAGCGGGAGTTTCTTAAATTAGAAATTTTTACAATTTGAGATTTGAAAAAGTAAATTGTATCGAAGGATCGAAGTCTCCGCGCACTTAAAACCTTTAACGACAAGAGCGGTCGTATATTCAGTCTTGCAAGCTGGGATAAGAGCGTATGTTGTCCGGAGGCGGAGCTCTTCGAGCGTCGAAGGAAAGAATCCCGCATACCCCAGGGTTTTAGGGACTTCATTTTTTCGGATATCCGGTTGACTTTTTCGGAAATAATGCTAAATTAATCCTCTTAATAGATAATTTTATATCCATTTCATAATTTTTTGAGGAAATGATCATGAAAAAAGTGTTGATTCCTACCAAGCTGGACAAATTTGCCGCCGATCTGCTGACCCAGAAAGGATTTACCGTGGTCCTCGACGATTCCACCCCGCTGGGAGACTTGATCAAGGCCAATCCCGACACCGAAGTAATGATCGTCCGCAGTGAGAAAGTTACGTCTGAAATCATCGACGCCCTGCCGAAACTTCGTCTGATCGTCCGCGCCGGCGCCGGATACAACACCATCGACACCAAATATGCCCGCCGCAAAAATATCGACGTTATGAACACCCCCGGCGCCAATGCCAACGCCGTGGCCGAAGAAGCCATCGCCATGATTCTGGCCGCCTGTCGTCACGTGGTCCAAGGTGATATCACCACCCGCGAAGGCAAATGGGAAAAGAAAAAATTCCTCGGCAGTGAAATCACCGGCAAAACCCTCGGCGTTATCGGCCTCGGCAATATCGGCCGCCTCCTGGTCAAACGGCTCGGCGGTTTCGACATGCGCGTGCTCGGTTATGACCCGATGATCTCCCCGTCCTACGCGGAACAGCTCGGCATCGAGCTGACCGATGTCGATACCATCTTTAAAGAAGCCGACGTCGTTTCCCTTCATGTGCCGGAAGTTGCTGAAACCAAAGGCATGGTCAACGCCGCCCGCCTGAAACTGATGAAAAACGGCGCCGTGTTGGTCAACTGCGCCCGCGCCGGGATCGTCAATGAAGATGATATCCGCACCGCCAAGGCCGAGAAGAAAATTCTTTTCTGCAATGACGTTTATCCGAAAGATGAAGCCGGTGTGAAAACCGTGACCGACATCGCCGACGTCATGCTCCCGCACCTCGGTGCGAATACCAAGGAAGCCAACTTTACCGCCGCCCGGATGGCTGCGGAACAGACGATCGCCTATTACGAACAAGGGATTACCAACTGCGTCGTCAACAAGGAAATCCCCGACGGCCTCGACGCCCGCTATCAGAAACTCGCCTACGTGCTTTCCGGTCTGGCCTACAATGCGCTTGGCAAGACCCCGGAACGCATCGAAACCAGTTTCTATGGCGATCTGGAACAGTATGCCAAATGGATGTTGGCTCCGATTACCGCCGGAATCACCACTGAATTCGATCCGTCGCTGGACGCCGCCGACGCCAAGTCGTTCCTGGCTTCCCGCGGGATTGACTTCATCGACCGCGAAACCGATGAAAGCAAAAACTACGGCAATTCAATGACGATTGACGTGAGCACCATTGGCACCAAGGGTCGGGTCAGTGTTCGCGGCACCATCGCGGAAAACAACCTGATGATTTCACGTATCGGCAATTACGACAAACTTTATCTGGAACCAACCGGTTACAACATTTTCGTTGAATATCCCGACCAGCCGGGCGTAATCGGCAAGATCGCCGGATTGCTCGGCGAAAACCACGTGAACATCATCGACATCCGCGCTCCGCAGGATTTAAAGAACAACCATTCGCTGGCTGTAATCAAGACCAACGTCGAAGTGTCGGATGCCCTGATCGGCAAAATCCGTGAACTCGTGAAACCGATCAACGCTTTCAAGTACAATTATTTTGAAGCCTGATCTCAATAAACAGATTGAGTTGCTGGCTCCGGCCGGCAACGCTGCGGCGGCTTTGGCGGCATTCGACGCCGGGGCCGAAGTTCTCGCTGCGTTCCCGATGCCGTTTATGCCGGACTGGTCAAATTCAATGCCCGCGAACGCAGCGAGAACTTCGACGCCGACACGCTGGGGCGCGTCATCGAATACGCCCACCAGCTCGGCCGCAAGGTCTATGTGACCCTTAACACGGTCATCAAGGAGCAGGAGCTCGGCGAAGTGGTCCATTATCTTTCGCAGTTGGCGGGGTTGAACCCCGACGCGGTGATCGTACAGGATCTCGGTGTGGTGCGGCTGCTTCGCGAATATTTTCCGCAACTCGGGATTCACGCCTCCACGCAGATGGGGATTCATAACTCCGCCGGACTGGCAATGGCGCAGCGCCTCGGTGTCAGCCGGGTTATCGTCGAGCGTCAGGTGACATTGGACGAGTTGGCCCTGATTGTTCCGAAGTCTCCGGTTGAGCTCGAAATGTTCGTCCACGGCGCGTTGTGCTGTTCGCTTTCCGGCCAGTGCCTCTTCTCGTCCTGGCACGGCGGGTCCAGCGGCAATCGCGGTAAATGCAAACAACCCTGCCGCCGCCGCTTTTACAGCAAAACCGGAAACGGATTTTTCTTTTCGGCGCAAGACCTGTGTATGATTGAGCATCTGGATGAAATCCGGGCGCTTGGCATCAAATCATTGAAGATCGAAGGACGGCTGCGTCAGCCCGATTACGTGAAAAACGTGGTTTCCGCGTATCGTCTGATGCTTGATACGCCGAAAGACAGTTCCGATTACGGCAAACGCCTGGGCGAAGCGCGGAACATGCTCGCGCACAGTTGCGGACGCAAGTGGTCAATGGGATTTTATACGAAAGAATCGGCCGAGAAACTGGTGAATTTTGACAGTCTCGGCGCATCCGGAGTGTTGTTCGGCAGGATCGAGGATGCGCGCCCGAACGGGTTTCTTTTTACGACCTCCAAACGCCTCCACGTCGGCGACCGGTTGCGGGTACAACCTCAGACCGGGGACGAGGGGCCTGCTTTTACCGTTACGAAAATGTTCGTCAAAGACCATGGAACCATGACGGCTCGCCCCGGCGACAAGGTTTTCGTCTGCTGCGACAAGGATATGCCCTACGGCGGACTGGTTTTCAAAATCGGCGAAAGCCCTGGTGACTATTCGGCCCGGGTGGAAGCCCTGCCGTCGCCCCGAACCCGCCTCAACCTGAAAATCGAGGTGAAACAGGACCAACTATCGGTACAGGTGCTGAACGCCCCGGTACCCGCCTGGGAACAGGCATGGGAATTGACGCTGGCCGAAAAACATCCGTTGAATGCCGCCACGCTGGAAAATGTGTTCCGGGAAGCCGATTCGACGGCTTTTGCCGCCGGCCAGGTCGAGGCCCGGATTCACGGTCTTTTCTTTGTCCCCGCCGCTGTACTGAAAAATGTCCGCCGCGAGTTCTGGACCCATATCAAGGATACCTTGAATCCGGCTCAGGTGGCAGCCGGAGACGCGGCCGCGAAGTTTAAACAGGACTATCGGAATATCATTCCGTCAAAAGCCATGTTGCCGGAAACCGTCGCCACTGTTCCGCGCGGGGAGGGTCCGGCCAACCCGGACGCTATTCGTGCAATCAATGTTTACGAGGTCAATAAATATACCAACGAAGTGATTCTGCCGGAATTCTGTTCGGAGGATCGCCTGAATTCCCTGTCCGGTGCCATCGCGTCCGCTTATGCACGGGGTATCCGTCGCTTCCGTACTCCGGCCCTGTATGGACTGGAACTGCTGAAGGATTTAAAGGATATCCAGATCACCGCCGGCGGGAACCTGCCGGTCGCCAATTCAATGACGGTCCTTGAACTTCAGCGCCTGGGCGTCTGCAAGGTGCTGGCGCATATCGAATTGGAAGCGGCGGCGTTGAGAGCCTTGACGGCGCATTCGCCGTTGCCGGTGGAACTCTATCGGTTAGGTCGTCCGGTGCTGTTGATCACCCGGGCCCGGATTCCGGTGGAGGGCGAATTCCGCGACAGCCGCGGCAATGAATTCATCGCCGAATACGAACGCCGTGACGGTATGACCCGTATCTTCCCGAAAAAAGTGGTTTCGGTGCCCCGGCTTCCGGGAATGGTTGACTTTTACGACTTGACCCGCGCTGGCTGGAACAACGGCGAAACGGTTGAATTTAACTTCAATTCCGAACTTCAGTAACCGCTACTCTCCTGCAAGTTTCCCGATCTGTCTATAAAAAAAGATGCGGGAACGGCATAGCTGGATGGAAATGCCGTTCCCGCAGGGGGAATAAAGCCTGATGGGCTCAGATATCAGGCTGAAGGGGGCGAATCAATTCAAAAAACTCGATATCGAATATTGATATCCTCTGGATTTCTTTTCCTGTTACAAGGTTTAAAATACCATGAGAAATTGCAAATGCAAGCATTAAGTAAAAAAATATTGATATTTTTTTATTTATTTAAGCAAGGGGAGGCATATTCAAGGTGAAATACGGGAGATTGCCCGCAGAAAAAAGCGCCTGTCATCATATTTTTAGGATTTTTTCTGATTTTGCGGATTGATTTTAGTTATAATAGTTGTTATAATAGTTATAGTGATTCAGTTATTAAAAGGTATGACATGAGGCAGTATCCCTATCAAGAAATAAGTCGGCAACTCGAAAAATATATCGAGGACAACAAAATAACAGGGCGCATGCCCGGTATTTTGAAACTCAGTCGTGAACTGGATGTGAACCATGTAACGCTTTCCCGCGCCATTCATGAGTTGGAGAAAAAGGGGATTGTCGCCGTGAATGGGACCAAAGGCACTTTTGTCATTGCGAAAGAGCGTGTGCGCCCGCGTCGACATACCATCGGGGTCATCGGCCTGGACGAGCATTCTCCGTGGGGGAGTTGGCTTCTGTCCCGGTTCAAAGAGACGGCGGAGGCATACGGCTATCATATGATCGGACTGCTTCACCAGCCGGAATTGTTCGAGAAGGATGTTGAAATACTGGGATTATTTCCGGTTGACGGTTTTATGTTCACCTATTCCTCGCTCACGGTATCGATCGCCGAATATCTAAGGCGGGAAAACATACCGTATGTTACTTGTAATTTCCATCCCGGAATTTCCGGTGTGGACATGTGCGACTATGACAGCGATGCCGCTTACACCCAGACATTGAAAATGCTGATGGAACAGGGGCATCGGCGAATAGCGTTTCTGGGCTTTGGAAAAAATCAGGAGTATAATTGGCTCTTTGAAAAGATTCTGGATATCTGGCGGAAAAACCTGAAAGAAGATTTTGACGAAAAGCTGATACTGACGGATTGCAGTATCTATGAATATATCCGGAAATATCCATCCGATTTTTATTATCAGATGGCGGCGAAATCTATGGATCATCTGTTGAATCTGAAAAATCCGCCCACAGCCGTTATCGGTGGTTTTTCGGTTATTGATGAATGCCGGAAGTACTTGGAGAAGAGGGGCATTCCGGTGCTTGAGAAAATATCGTTAATCGGGTTTCAGAGCGGTCGGAGTGAACCGGTATCTACGATTGACTACTGGGACGGGAATGTGGCGAATCTATGCAAATGGGCATTGACCCGGCTGCTGGAACGTTTGAACGGCAAAGACCTTGAACCGGAAAAAAAGGTATTTCCATTGACGTATCATAAGATGGGCTCTACCGGAGCCGTGCCGCTGAACAAGGAAATTATATACCTGTGAGTGCAGACGGGAAAGGAGGCGAATCGTCAAAATCCGATTTTTACGGCTTTTATGAAAAAAAGTCGCATTGGCGTCAATGCATGGAAAAATGAATTGCCGATGCTTTAAAAATCTGACCGCGTGGATACCGGACCGATATGGCGGCTTCCTGCAATGACGAGTGAAAGAAAGATAACAGACCGTAGACGGATAAAGGTAACGTATTTGAGGCCGATTCTAAAACTTGATGCATGAAGATGGGTTGTCAAAGATCGGAGATCAATACTTTTAAAATTGGTTCTAACACGATGAATATAAGGAAAGTCATTATGAAAAAAAGATTCACACTCATTGAACTCCTTGTCGTTATAGCTATTATAGCTATCCTGGCCGCAATGTTGCTCCCGGCCCTGAATCGGGCGCGTGCCGCCGCTCGCAAGTCGACCTGTATCAACCGGATGAAACAACTGGGACAGGGCTGGCAGCTTTATATGAACGATTATGACGTTTCGGTGCCGGGGTCAGTTCTTACCGCGGCGAATGGATATAAATTTTATTGGCCCTGGTATCTTCATCCATACGTGGTGACGAGTGGAAATCCTGCGGTCGCCGGTGGTGAATACCGGGAAAGCTCCGATATCCAGAATTATTATATCAAGCCCAGGGTCGGCAACAATGTTTTTCAGTGTCCTGCGGTAGATATAAAAGAAGGATATGAGAAATATCCCACCTATAAACACAAACACCACAGTCCCACCAAGCTAGAACATAGCGGAAACGGTTCGGCGCGTTACCGGAACCGCGCCACAACCCTGCTGTTTATGGAAGGGGATTTCAATGATAATTATGCCTGGCGGCTTACTCGGACCTGGGGGGATGGCATTTATGCTCATGCACAGGGAACCCACCAGGGATTGAACAATATCGCCTGCTACGATGGACATGTGGAAACTCTGAAGCCGGTGATCATGTCCTCCGGTATCTGGGGATGTCCCGGAAGTCTTCCGCAATTTAATGATTATTGGAATTAATGAGAACGAAATTTATGAAAAAAAGTCTGTTGTTATTTATGGCGCTGTTTGCAACGGCACTGAATTTGTCGGCGAAAAACGCAACATGGGATTTTTCCCGCAAAACCAATTTCCGGGTATATCCTGCGAATTTTGCCGCTCAATGGCAGCAGGATGAGGGGTATTCAAAGTTGGTGAAAACTCCGGACATCAAGCGGGAATTGAACGTTTATACCTGGGTGACAATACCGGAAAATACCGGGACGATGAAAATCCGGATCAATTATCGGATACAATCGCAGGACAAAGCGACGGGAACGCTTTTGCTTCGGTTCAAAACAAAAGATGGGGAACAGGAAGTGAAAAGGTTTAAACTGGAACAGAGCAAGGAATGGGAAAACTTCGAAACCATCATTGACCTCTTCCCTGATGCGAAAACCTGTCAGTTTACTTTGGGAATCAATGGCGCGAATGCCGAGTTGTTGCTCCGTCAAATTGAAGTGCGCTGGGGCGTGGACCGGGTAACGGTTTCTCCCGCTGATGAGACGTTGTCGGCGAAAAAGACATCCCAATGGAAAACCCCGATTCTGGAGGACTTTTATCAGGCAGCCAGTGGTCTTCCGGCTAAAGTCCAAACTTCGGCGCGGATCGCCTGTGATGAGAAAAATTTATATATCGGTTTCATCGCGGATGAGCCGCACATGGAAAAACTGAAAACATCGGTGAAAGAACGTGATGAAACCGTATGGACTGATGACTGCGTTGAACTTTTCATCTTCGACCGCGAGCAGGATAAAGGATGGCAGTTTGCCGTTAATGCGGCTGGAACGATGTTCGATGCCGAGCTCAAGCAGAGCCAGGCGGGGGATCCTTATAAGGCTCATAAGCAGTGGAATGGACGTTGGACAGGCAAGGTGTGGCGAAGTTCGAACAGTTGGGAGGCGGTGCTGACGATCCCATGGGCTGATCTCGGTTTTCAGGGAATTCCGCAACGGCCGCTGTATCTGAACCTGGCGCGGGAACGCAAGGTGGAACCCGAAATTACCCAGTGGAATGCATTTGTCGGTAATCTTCATGATGTCATGAATTACGCCGAGTTGAAGCTGGCTCCGGCCGGAGGAACGCTTACCCGCTTCCGTAAATTGGAGTCGATCGGCTATGTGCCCGAACGCAAAAATCCTCAGTATGGCGCGCTGCTTTCGGCACAGCCGGGTGGCTATATCGTTGGAGCCTGGCCTCATGGCGCTTATATAAGCGATTATCCGGAAACCGTGCGTGAAAAATACAATGCCGAAGAAGCCGGAGCATGGACCGATAAATTCATCGAAGCCCGCGGCAAGGCGCATATGTTCGGCATTCCCATGCCGTGGAGCGTCGTTCATCTGGGAATGGAGACGCTGAAACGTTATGGACAGGACTATGGGGTTCGCTCTCCCTATGTGGTCTTTGGCTCCAATATCCACAATCGGGCCATGACGAAGAATAAAACCTTGTTTTACGGGGATAAGTTTCAGGCCGATCCGGCATCGGATGAATATATCGAATCCACGCTTGAGGTAATCGACAAACTCAGCAAAAAGGCGGAAAACCCGGACTATCGCAATCTAATCGCTTTCATCCATGGCATAGATGAACCGACGAATAATATCGGTAATATTTACAGCTTCTCCCGTAATCCGGGATGCAGCGAAGCCCTTGCACGCGTTGAACAGACGATCCGGGGGGAAACCGGATTCAATAAATACGGCATTCAGAATATCTTCGGGAGCAAACCATCCCCGGACAGCCCGTTCCAGCGTATTGCCTTCTGGCGCTACTGGAATAAACGGTTTGAAAAGTACCTGAACTTCACCAGCGCAAAAATCAGGAAACAACTTCCCGGTCTGCCGTATCTGGCGGTGAACCGCAACAGTTGTTCCGGAGTTTGCCCGCTCGATATCGCCCTGGTTTCTCCGGACAGCGAATGGATCGGGTGCGACCCGTACCCGACCAGCGCCAAAGCGTTTTACGGAATGGGACGGGCGCTTTATCATACCGGGTTCAGTGTGAAATTGCTGACCGACCTGTCACCAAAAAGCCGGGTCTGCGTGATGCCACAGGCTTTCATTTATCACGGCGGCAGACCGAAGCCTGGCGATATTCGCGAATGGGCGGCACAGGGGCTGAAGAACGGTGCTGAGATTTTCTTCTGGTACACAATGGGCCCTGCGCTGCTGACGATGCCGGAGGCATATAATGAAATGCTGAATGTCAATCGCCAGATTGCCGAAATGAATAAACTGGAACTGCCGAAGGCCACCCGAACGGCGATCCTCTATTCGGACTATGACCGGTGGGGGCTTGACGATGCCGCCGCACACGCGGCATACTCCACTTATGCGATTCTGGGTGAGCACCTGAAATCGTGGTTCCGCTTCATCAGTCCGACCGGTCTGGCCAATGGGCTCCATAAACTCGCCGACTATAAACTTCTCTATATCCCGAGAATGCGCTACACCGATCCCACCCTGACTGCGGAGCTGGTCGCGTTCATGAAAGACGGCGGTACGATTGTGACTTTCGACCCGGATTTTCTGAAATTCAATATTGACGGGACAACGCCTCCGGAGCGTAAAATGATCCCATCTCTTGTTCCCCGGAGAACGAATGATGCCGCCCTACTGTTTAAAGGACGGAAGCTGCCGTTGAGCAAGGTGTTGCACCTGGAGCTGCCGGAGAACGGAACCGTTTATGCCTATGATTTCCAGAATCTGCCGGAAAGCGTCAACGTTATGGCGACTTACACCGACAAAAAGCCGACGATGGTCGAAATTCCGGTGGGGAAAGGGCGGTTGATTTATTCCGCGGTTATGCCGTTTGGTTCTTCGGATATTGTATTGAATCCCGGCTCCTGGGTTGAATTCTTCGCTGAGGCGGCAAAATCCGCAGGCGAGAAAACCGGATTGCCGATTTGGGACTTCGAACTTGTAGAACAGCCCGGCGGGCGAATTGAACTCGCCCCGCCGGGAATATAAACGGAGAGGATTACTTCAGGGCTTCGGCCATCAGGTCGGCGACCTGCTTGGTGAATGTCAACGGGTCGTTGATCGGACTGCCCTCGGCCAGCAGTGACTGGTCGAGCAGCAGATGTGCGTAACCCGTCAATTTCGGGTTCTTCGCATCCTGATCGTACAGCTTTTGCATGGCTGAAATCAACGGATGGTCCGGGTTCAGTTCCAGAATCCGCTTGGCCGACGGAATCGCCTGGTTCATGGCGCGGTAGAGGCGTTCCATATGGGCGCTCATCGCGTTGGGATCGCTGACCAGGCAGCAGGCGCTTTCGGTCAGGCGCGGCGAGAAACGCACTTCCTTGACCGTATCGTCCAGTTCTTTCTGCAGGAATTCGACCAGGTTCTTGTGGGATTTGGCCGCTTCGTCGATTTTCTTCTTCGCGGTTTCTTTTTCGGTGTCGTCCAGCTCAATTTCACCCTGGGCCACGGATTTGAATTTCTTGCCTTCGAACTCGGTGGCGCTCTGCATGATCCATTCGTCGATCGGATCGGTCATGAACAACACATCCCATCCTTTGCCGCGGAAGAATTCCAGCGCCGGTGAGCTTTCCACCGCTCTGCGGCTTTCGCCGGTGAGATAGTAGATTTCCTTCTGTTCCGGCGGCATGGCGGCGAGATATTCTTTCAGCGACATCAGCAGGCCCGGAGCCGTATTCATGGATTCGTACATGGCCAGTTCGCGGATTTTGTCCTGATTCGAATAGTCAGTCTGGATGCCTTCCTTCAGGATGCGGCCGAATTCACGGAAGAATTCCTGGTACTTGGCCGGTTCGCTTTCCTGCATTTTCTTGAGTTCGGACAGAAGCTTGCGGACGACGTTTTTCTGAATCTTGTGGATCAGCGGATTTTCCTGGAGGATTTCGCGCGAAACGTTCAGCGGCAGGTCGCTGGAGTCAACCACGCCTTTCAGGAAACGCAGATAGTCGGGGACCAGTTCCTTGCATTCGTCGGTGATGAAAACGCGGCGAACGTAGAGCTGGAGCCCTTTCTTCTGGAATTCCGGCATGAAGATATTGAAATCGGATTTTTCCGGGATATAAATCAGGGCGCGGAATTCGGTGGTGCCTTCGGCCGTGAACTGGATCGATTTCATCGGGGCGCTGATCTGGTGGGTTAGGTGCGAGAAGAAGGCTTTGTGTTCGGCCTCGGTGATTTCATCCGGGTTTTTCAGCCAGATGGCTTTCTGGGAGTTGAGGATTTTGTCCTCGACGGTTTCGGTCTTGTCGTCGTTGACTTTTTTCACCGGGAATTCGATGGGGTAGGCGATGTAGTCGGAGTATTTCTTGATGATATCGGCGACTTTCCACTGTTCAAGGTAAATCTGGGCGTCGTCTTTCAGTTTGACGATGACGTCGGTGCCAGGAACGTCTTTTTCGGTGGTGGCGAGGCGGTAGGACTCCTTGCCGTCGGATTCCCAGCGGACGGCGGGCGCGTCGCTGCCGGCCTTTTTGGTGATCAGGGTGACGTCGTTGGCGACCATGAACGCGGAGTAGAACCCGACGCCGAACTGGCCGATCAGTTCCGGGGCGCTGCCGGCGGCATCCTTGCTTTCTTCGAGGGCTTTCAGGAATGCCTTGGTGCCGGATTTGGCGATGGTGCCGATGTTTTCAATGACTTCTTCCTCGGTCATGCCGATGCCGTTGTCGGAAATGGTCAGGGTTTTCTGGTCTTTGTCGGCGACGACGCGAATTTTCCAATCGCGGGCCAGCTCGGGCTTGGTGACGGCTTCGAAACGGGCTTTGTCGATGGCGTCGGCGGCGTTGGCGATGAGTTCGCGGAGGAAAATGTCCTTATTGGAATAGAGGGAGTGGATCATCAGATCCAGAAGATGCTGTACTTCGGTCTTGAACTGTTGCGTTTTTTCGGTCATTGCTTGTTGCTCCTTTTCTTATGTTATTTATCCGTATTTGCAATTAGATTTCGGCCAAACACCGAATATGAAAAAAATTCCCGATTTCGGGAACCGGGTGAAAAGCATGGGATTGAGGCCGGGGATCAGGCGTTGCAGTCTTCGCAATAGCCGCGGAGCTGATAAACGCGAGAGGTCGGGGTGAACTTATATTCTTTGCAGATGCGGTTTTCCAGTCCTTCGAGGGCGGGGAGGTCAATGCGAACGAGGCGCCCGCAGCCGACGCAAAGCATGAATTCGGATTTATTGTTGAGGTTGCTTTCGAATACGGTTTCGCCTTCGCGGAGGCGGATTTCGGTGAGAAAGCCGGCGTCTACAAACGTATAAATGTTCCGATAGAGGGTAGAAGCAGCGTGGACCATGTTACGTTTCTTGGCTTTCTGATAAAGGTCGACGATGGAAAAACGGCCTTCGATGTCCGAAATGAGTTCCAAAATGGATTCGCGTTCGACGGTATAACGTTTGTTGCGGACTTTCAAGTACTTGCGTAGTGCCTGTAGTTGTTCTTCGTGACTCATAGCTCATTCCTTTGCTTTATACTGTTTGTTTTCAAAGAGTAATATAACAGGTGGCAAATAAAAAGCAATCATTGAAAAGACATTTTTTAGCAATAAACAATAATTTTTTCAAGAAAAAAGGCGGAAAGAGTTTGTACTCTCTCCGCCTGCAACACAAAAATTGAGGGGTCACTCTTCCTCGGTGAGCGATGCCTGGTATTTGGCTTTGATCTCGTTGGCAATGTTCGCCGGAACCTGTTCGTAACGTGTAAATTCCATTTCAAACAGGCCGCTGCCCTGGGTCAATGAACGCAGTTCGGTGGCGTATTTCGCCATTTCCGCCTGCGGCACTTCGGCGTTGACGACCTGGAGGCCGTCTTCCGCGCTCATGCCGATAATGCGGCCGCGCCGCTGATTCAGGTCGCCGCTGATATCGCCCATATAGCGGTCGGGAATGCGGATTTTGACATCCATGATCGGTTCGAGCAGGACCGGGCGCGCTTTTTCGATCGCTTCCTTGAAGGCTCGGCGGGTGGCGATTTTGAACGCCATTTCGGAAGAGTCTACATCGTGGTATTTGCCATCGTAGACGGTGACTTTCAGGCGTTCCACGGTACTGCCGGCGAGCGGGCCGGTGACCATTGATTCGACCACGCCTTTTTCAACGGCGGGGATATAGTTTTTCGGAATGGCGCCGCCGACAACGGCGTTTTCAAAGGAGAATTTTTCGGACGGTTCGACTTTCAGGTAGACTTCCGCAAACTGGCCGTGGCCGCCGGATTGTTTCTTGTGGCGGTAATGGCCTTCGCCGGGAGCGGTAATGGTTTCGCGGTAAGCAACTTTGGGGGTGGCAAGGTTGATTTCCAGCTTATAATCCCGGTTCAGTTTTTTGATGACCTGCTGGAGATGCTGGTCGCCCATGCCGGACAGGAGAAATTCATGGGTTTCCGGGTGACGGCTAATCTGCACGGTGGTGTCGGTTTCGGCGATTTTCTGGAGACTGGTGATGATTTTGTCGTCATCGCCGGACTTGACCGCGCTGATTGCGTAGGACATGACCGGAATCGGGTATTTGATGGGGGGAAGTTTCTTGACATCCGGGGAGGAGGCCAGTGTATTGCCGATATGGGCGTCTTTCAGTTTGGCGGCGGCGAAAATCATGCCGGGAATGGCCTCGGTGGCGGATTTCTGGTCTTTGCCGTTCATCAACAGCAGGGCGCTGAGTTTTTCGCGGGAGCCGGTGGAGAGGTTTACAACTTCGCTGTCAGCCTTGAAGGTGCCGGTGAAGACCCGGAAAAAGGTCAACTGACCGACGAAGGCGTCGTTCTGGAGTCGGAACGCCAGCGCCACGGCGGGACCGGTTTCGCTGATTTCCATTTTGGAACCGTCGGCCATGGTGATTGAACCACGGGCTTTGGGGTCCGGGAGGAGGTTGTTGACGGCATCCATCATTTCGGCGACGCCGATGTCTTTGGCGGTGCTTCCGGCGAACACCGGGACCAGACTGCCGGAAAGGACCGCCGTTTTGAGGCCGCGATAAATTTCATCGGAGGTGAGTTCTTCGCCGCCGAGGTATTTTTCCATTAATTCCTCGTCGGATTCGGCTATGGTATCCATCAGGGACTGACGGTATTCTTCTGCTTCGGGCGGTAAATCTTTATCGGTCAGGATATTGTATACCTTGGAAAGTGCGGCTTCCTTGCCGTCCGGAAAGGTGAACGGGATACAGACGGTCTTGCCGTAGGCGTCTTGAAGCTGCTGGAGTGTTTTTTCAAAATCGGAACCTTCAAGTTCCAGGCGGTTGACATAAACGAAACGGGGGAGATTGAGGTCGTTGGAGCGTTTCCAGCCGCGGCCGGTGCCGGTTTCCATGCCGACGGCTCCGTTGACGACGATGATGGTGCTGTCCATGGCGTTCATCGCGCAAATCATTTTGCCGACGAATTCATTGTAACCGGGGGGATCGATGAAAAACCAGGTCTTGTTTTTGTACTGGCAGGTGAGGGGGGTGGAATAAATGCTGCTTTTCTTGTCTTGCTCCGCCGGTGTGTAGTCGGAGACGGACGTTCCCTGATCCACGCTTCCTTGTCGTTCTACTGCCCCGGCCTTGAACAACATCAAGTCGCACAGAGCAGTTTTACCGCAGCCGGCATGGCCGATCACCCCGAAGTTTCTGATTTCGTCAACTTTCATTGTAACACCTCATGTTATTTATGGTTATACATAAGAATAGCCCGAAACTGACTGACTCGTCGGAAAACTATAGCAGGGGAATCGGAGAATTCAAAACGCCGATTCGAAAAAAAACGGCAAATTCCCTTCGAGGTGAAAACTTGAGCTCAAACAGAGACGCGGCGCATTTACAGCGAACGCAGGGAAAGGAAGGCGAATCCCGCCACCACCGCAAAAATCGACAGTATTCCCCACAGCATCACCGGCGTTTCCGCGAACGACGCGAACGCCTGCGCCCCGATCCATGGTCCTGCCGCCATGCCGATCCCGCGCACCAGCCCCAGCATCGCCATACTGCGCCCCATTCCGCCCTTCGGCGCCAAACGGCTGACCAGGGTGTAAAGCCCCGGCTGGACGATGACTTCGCCTTGCGTCAACACAAATACCGCCACCCCCAGCGAGAACCCGCCCCCGCAGAACGCCAGTGAAAAATACCCCAGCGCATACAGAATCGAGCCTCCCAGCAGGCGAACCGCCTGATGCAGTTTGAAACGGTCCAGCAGGCGCGTGACCGGCAGTTGGAACAGGATGATGGTAAAGCCGTTGACCGAATAGACGAACCCCAGCGTATTGCGGCTTACCCCCACTGTCTGAGTGGCGTAGACGGAGAGGATCGAATACAATTGCGAGGTCAGGATGAACAACAGAAAACTGGCCGCCAACAGTTTCAGCAGTGAGGCATTGCCCAGAATCTGCCGGAGTCCAAGCTGCGGCGCGGCATGATGTTCCGGCGTCTGGGACTCCTGAATTTGCGGACACGTGTACTTGGTGTAAAGCGCGCCGATCAGGCATAGAATCGCAGTGATGGTGAACATCAGCGCGAAAGGCGTCCGGGCCAGGAATGCGCCGAGCATGGGGCCGAGCGCCCAGCCGACATTGGTGCCGATGCGGATTTTGCTGTAAGCGGCGGGACGGGTTTCCGGCGTGGTGAATTCGCTCAGGTAGGAGTCGGCGGCCACCTGAAAGAAGGTTCCGACTCCGGCGTTGATCATCAGCACGATGGCGAAAAGCTCGAACGGAGCCTGCCAATACGCCATGGCGGCCATGACCAGAAATACCAGTGCACGCGAACTCTGCCCGAACTGCATCATGAAACGGCGTCCGATCCGGTCGGTGAGCCAGCCGGAGAGCGGAGGGGTCAGGATTACCGCCAGTCCCATCAGCGGGAAGATCAGCCCGACTTTTTCAATCGGAATGCCGCGTTCTTCGGTCAGGTAGATCGGAATAAATGGATAAATAATCGAATAGGCCAGCGAATTGATGGCCCACGCGGCCGCAAGCGGTACTGCACGAAAATTTGCCGGTGTATTCATAATGCCGCATAGTATACATTATCGGGCGGAAAATGCAAGGCGGAATACCGGGAAAATCCGTGGTATGTGTGAGTTCCATACAATTTACGTAATAACGGTCCGGATTTCAGCAGGGGCCGGACATAGCCGAAAGTGTCGTTTTATTCGGTTTGGCTCTTGACAAAATTGTAAAAAATGTTATTATGTATTTAGATATTAATATTTATCGGGATGATATATTTATGGCTGAAGAAAAAATGATGCATACCAAGGTGCTGCGGCTGCCCACGATCAAGCGGTTGCCGACTTATTTGCACATATTGAAGCGTCTGGAGCAGGAAGGTCATGAGTTTGTATCGACCACGGCACTGATCAACGAACTGGATTTCAAGCCGATTCTGGTGCGCAAGGATCTGGTGTTGATGGGGATTCCCGGCAAGCCCCGGATGGGGTATTGCCTGAAAGACCTGATCGCGGCCATTGAGTCATTTCTCGGCTGGAACAAAACCGATGAGGCTTTCCTGATCGGCGCGGGCTCGCTCGGGCAAGCCTTGATGGGACATAAGCCGTTTGAAGAAAATGGATTGAAGATTATTGCCGGTTTCGATGCCGATCCCGCCAAGGTCGGCCAGAAAATTCATGGGAAAATGATTTTCTCGATGGATAAACTGCCGGAGCTGGTCCGCCGCATGGGTGTGCGGGTGGCGATCATCACCGTACCATGGCAGGAGGCCCAGAATGTGGCCGATATCCTGGTGGAAGCGGGAATCTGGGGCATTTGGAACTTTTCGATGGTGAAATTGAGAACACCGCCGGAAGTCGTATGCCACAATGAAAATTTAAGCAGTGGGTTGGCGGTCTTTTCCGTCCGGCTCCGCAAGATGCATCAACAGGAATGAGAAAGGTTTATGAACCGCGAACTCGAAGAAAAAATTACATTGATCCAGCAACGCGACGACCGTTACGACGCCGAAGCCTATGAATTCATCGGGCGCGCCGTCGAATTTGCCGTGTCCAACCGCCTTGGTTCGGGCAAGGATTCGCGTCATGTCAGCGCACGGGAACTGCTGGAGGATATTGTGGTTTTCGCCGTTCGGGAATTCGGGCCGTTTGCCGAAAAAGTATTGCGGGGATGGGGAATTACCATGTCCGGCGATATCGGCAATATCGTTTATAATATGATCCGGGTAAAGGCACTCAGTGCCGACGATCGCGATTCCCGGGAGGATTTCGACACCGACTTCGACTTGTTTGCCGACCTGCGCAAAGCTGGAGAACCCAAGTCGGAAACCAAGGTGGAGGTACCGGTAATTGCCTGATCAGAATATGGACCGGATGGCCCGCGATGTTTTCGGCGGAGTTCGCAGTTTCGTTTATGAAAACGACTTTACGCTTTATGTTCTCGAACGCCCGGAATCGGCTTCGGTTTCAGTACAGGCATGGGTGAAAACCGGCAGTATCAACGAGGAGGAATACCTCGGCTGCGGGTTGTCGCATTTCCTCGAACATATGCTTTTTCAGGGATGTGAGGGATACAGCGGACAGAAATGCGCCG
>CALABZ010000170.1 GCA_937888615.1 uncultured Lentisphaeria bacterium
ATCTACACTCTTTCCCTACACGACGCTCTTCCGATCTAGATTATTGCGCGGCGGCGGCGTCGCCGGAAAGAACAATCGAATCAGCGGCATGGAATACGCATCCATCAGAAGAAGTGGCAGTTTCCGACTATCAAAAATAATGTTTATCAACTCCATGGAACTGCCGTCCCTGTACGTATGGACATTCCCCGGATGCTGCAGCAGAACATCCCCCGGACGTACGGGATGACTGCCGTTTTCCCCCATATGCATCGCCTGACCGCCGATTAAGATCGAAATCTCGGTAAAATCGTGATCATGGAATTGTTCTTTCTGGTGACACCCTGGCGGAGAATGAATTACCCATAAAGGAAGATAACCGGGGGTAATATATTCAAAAAGTTTAAAATGTTCCGTTTTCATCGCTGTTCCTCCTGACAAGACATTGGCAGGAATATACAATTTAATGGCAAAAAAAGCAAAGCATTTCAAACCATTTTCATGTATATTTCAAATATAAAAAACAGCGTAAGGTTCATTTAATATGCGGCATTGGATTCGGCAAAAACAGCAAACCGACAAACCTTTTATTGCGGTTTACAAAATCGATTTTGAGGCTGAGACGGCAAGGAATTTCTCCTTTTTCTTCAGCGCGGACGAACGCTGCGACCTTTTTCTGGACGGGAAATTCATCGCGTCCGGCCCGGAACGGGGAGATATGAAGAACTGGTACCGGCAAGTCGCGTCGGTTTCACTTGACCCCGGGCGGCACGTTCTCTGCGCCCGCGTCATGGCACTCGGTGAAAAGTTAACGGCCATGGGGCAATTCTCCCTGCGGCACGGGTTTTATTTTGACAGCGACCTGATTGCCACCTCGCAGGGCGACTGGAAGTGTCAGGTACTCGAACATTGTGAATTCCATGAACCCTATCCGGATTGGGGGACCTATGCCCTGATTCATACGAAACCCGGTTTCAACTATGATGTATTGTCGGGAAAAGGCGGCGAGTGGGCGCCCGCGGTACGCTATGTCGACGAGCGTGAACTGCAAGCTCCCATGCTGCCGCAAATGCGCTATGACGAAACCCGGAATTACCGGGTGATCGAGTCGCATCCGGGAATAATGCTGGTCGTTTTTGAGGATTATGTCTGCGTCTGGTCCGAGTTCGCCTTTGCCGGAAACGGCAGCGTGGAGCTCCGCTGGGCGGAATCACTCTATGAAGAGGAAACACTGCGCCCCGGTCTGGTGGCGAAAAAAGGGAATCGGAATCAGGTTGACTCCAAATTCTTCATCGGCCGGGGTCACCATCTGGAATTGCCGGGGGGGAGGGTCTGCCGCTGGCGGGATCATTGGTGGCGGGTCGGGCGTTATCTGGAGATCACCTTGAAGGGGGCTGAACTACATTCCATGGCGTTTTTTCACACCGGATATCCGTATCCGCCCTGTCCAGGCTTCAGTGAGGAGCCGTTGAAACTGCGGTGGCTGTTGAAATCCGCCTTTAACACACTGACCAAATGTTCCGGCGAGACTTATTTTGACTGTCCTTATTATGAACAGTTGATGTACGTGGGAGACGCCAGGATCGAAATGCTCTGTTCCTACATGATAAGCGATGATATCCGTCTGCCGCTCAAGGCCCTGAAGATGTTTGCCGAAACCCAGCGACCGGACGGAATGATTCTCTCCCGGACCCCTTCCCGCGAGGAACAGATCATCCCGTCATTTGCCCTGGTTTATGTAATGATGCTGCATGATTTCGCCTGGTATCAGAACCGGCCTGAAGTAGTCAGGCAATACCTTCCCGTCGCCCGCCGGATTGCCGATTATTTCTTGAATACCCTGAGCCGTGATGATATATTTGAAATCCCGGGCTGGAATTTCATCGATTGGGTAAAAGAATGGCAGACGACGGCGGCGCCGCCCGGAAATTGTGCGATCAATTTCATGACCGTTCTGATGCTGAATAACCTGGCGGCATTGGAACGGGAATACGGCAGCGCCGAGGCGGCGGCCCGCTATGCCGCAACTGGAGAAAAGGTGAAACACGCTCTGCGACGAATTTTCTGGGATCCCAAACGGAAACTCTATGCTGATGACCGGGAGCACCGCTTTTTCTCGGAACACGCCCAGGTCATGGCATTGCTGGCGGGACTCGCCTGGGCCGCGGATCTGTCATTCGGCGGGACGGGAGAATCGGAAGAACTTGAGCAGTTCTTCTCCATCATGCCCGGCAACAGCTATCAGGCTTATATCAAGGCCTCCGAAATGCTGGTCTGGCTGGATGAATTGCCCGAGCCGACCCCGATCGACGTCAGCGCCTTTCTCTGGGACGATCCGCTCCTCGGCATCGCCTGGACGAGACATCAAACCATCGCCCCCGACTGCTGGACCGTGGCGTTGGGAAAATGGCGGAAAATCAAAAGCGACCTGGCGCGGCATCGCTATGATAAAGGCGACGCGGATATGGAACATGCCTGGAATATCTGCAACACGTTGATCGAAAAAGCCCAGCTCAAACAACGTCTGGACCAAGCCTATTTTGTAAAAGACTGCCGCACGCTGATCGAAATTAAAAACCATGCGATCCCGGCTTTGATTGAAGCCTTGAAGGAACTCGGCATTTCTTTTCGCCGGCAATGGATGCGCCGCAACAAGCCGTTCGGCTGCGAGATAATTCAAAGCAGGCTGGCCGGACAAATCGCCAGAGTTGAAGAAACCGCGCTTCGAGTCGAAGAATATATCGAGGGGAAATGCGTTCGGATCGACGAACTCGAAATAAAATATCCCCTGTCAAATTCGTTCAAGGGCTCAAACCAACCGTAAACCGACTCGGAATCGGAATGGCATAGCATAGCATTATTTTTTTGTTTCATATTTTCCGGCTTTCGACTTACAACCTCTTGAATTTTTTCATTGCCGGAGTATTGTTTTTTATTCATCCAAAACCGGAGGAAACAATGAAAAAACTGTTTGTTGCCATGATGTCCTGCGCCGCCGCGCTGATGCTCTCCGCCAATGCCGCAGACGCCGCCAAAACCCCTGCTGAAATCGCCAAAATTTCTTTCGAATCCCTGCAGAAAGGCGACCTCAAAGCCCTGCTCCCCTATGCTACCGGCTCCGCAAAAACCAGTCTCGAAGCCATTTCCAACCTGCCGACCGCCATTGAGCAGAAAAATCTTGAAGACGTCATTAAATACCTATTGATGGCTTCCGGCAAGCCGCATGATGCGAAAACCGTCAAGAGTATGGCCGCCGTCGTTAAAATGCAGAAAAAGGAAGCCATCTTCTTCGACGAAGCACAGAAAAAAATCGATAAATACAAAAACACCAAGATCGGCGCCATCAAGGAAAATATCAAAGGCGATATCGCCACCACCACCACCTCTTATACCCTGAACAACGGTTCCACCCAAACCGAAACGACCCATTTCAAGAAGATTGACGGCAAATGGTTTGTGGTCAGCCCCGCCGATCTCCGCAAAAACCTGAGCAAGAGCGCCAGTACCACCAAGAGTACCACCAAGAGTACCACCAAGAGCACCGCCAATACCACCAAAACGAAGAAGCATTGATTTCGAGTGTATTTGCCGGTTTCGGCAACAGGGCTTTACAAAGCTCACAGAAAGCGCTTGACGCGCCGGTGACAGTAGGGTAAAGCCCCTTTGCGCCGATAATAGTCCTGATGATACGGTTCGGCATTCCAGAAACGCCCCGCCGGTTCAAGTGCCGTTACCGTATCTAAGCCGTCCCGGCACAGGATCATCAACAAGACTTCGGCAATCCGTTTCTGTTCGTCGTCCAGGTAGAAAATCACGGAGCGGTATTGCGGTCCGGCGTCCGGCCCCTGGCGGTTCAACTGGGTTGGATCGTGGATTTCCAGGAACAGCTTGGTCAGCGTCGCATAATCGGTCTGCGCTTTGTCGTAGATGACTTCAACCGCTTCGGCGTGACCGGTCTTGCCGGTGCACACCTCCTCGTAAGCCGGATATTTCAACGTCCCGCCGCAATAGCCGGACGTCACGGTCAACACCCCCGGTTCCTGCCGCAAATAATATTCCACGCCCCAGAAACAACCTCCCGCGAAAATCGCCCGGCCGAGGATTCCCGAACCCAGCGGCTCGAAGTCCATGGAAACGGAATTGACGCAATGCCGGGTATCGGAAGGGGTCAGGCGCTCCCCGGTGAATACATGTCCGAGATGGGCGCCGCAAGCGGCACAGGTGATTTCGGTACGCTGTCCGTCCGGGTCCGGAAGGCGCCGGACGGCGCCGGGGATTTCATTGTCGAAAGCAGGCCATCCGCAATGCGAATCGAATTTATCGTCAGCCCGGTACAATGGCCATCCGCATTGACGGCAAGTATAGAGACCGGGTTCGGAATACCGGTCGAATTTTCCGGTAAAAGGCGGTTCCGTCCCCTTATTGAGGATCACCCGTTTCTCCTCCGGAGTCAATGGTCCTGATTCTTTCATAATGACATTATACAGCGGTTCGAAGAAATTGCAAGGAGCAATTTTATTTTGCCGGTGAAACGTCGAATTCCATTATAATCTGATAGCGTTTTTGTCAACTTTAGAAAACTATATCACTTGACATTACTTTGGCGAAGCAATACATTATATCAGCTTAGATAAGGAGTGCAATGGAGTATCACGACACAGTCACCTGGAAAACGGCCATGGCGGACTCTGCGCCTAAAATTATACTAGAAAGTACATCTTTCCAGTATTTCCCCAAACTAGACCGTCGTTTTTACGAAGAAACCACAAATGTACTGCATGATTGTGATTTTCGTCATATCATCGATGTCCGCCGCATCGACCACAAGGGTCATGAAGCGGGACTCGACCGCAGGACGCTGTGCCGACTGCTTTGCGACTCCACCGGAACGGTTCTCTGCCGTCTGTACGATGCGTCGTTTCCGGCAAGCCGCCGTCTTTTCCATAAGGTTTTCAGGCCGGAAATCGGAAAGGTTATCGAATTCACGGTTATGTTCGAAAACGGCGTCAGCATCACCACCGTGAATGCCTCGCTGCGTCCGGGACGCTATCCCAAGCGATCGGCATTTTTTCATCACGCCGATTTTCTCCGGATACTGCCCAAAGAAACCGGCATCATCGAATTCCGGCAGCATTTCCGGGAGTTCATCGCGGAACTTCCTGAAAATGAACAGATCAAAAAAATGATGAACCGGAATCTCCTCGATACCTCCCGCATCGACAACGCCATCCGGTTGATGCAGTGCATGTACAGTTCCACCTGGCGCAAACACGAACAGGAACCCAGTCCCGAACCGTTCATCTTCCCCGGCATGAAACAGCAGATTTCGGAAATCGACTTCGAGACCCTGCGCCGCCGCATCACGGCCGGAGATTAAACTCCCAACTTTACGTATTTTCCGGGTTGCCATTCAGGGTTTTACGGAGTATATTATGGTTTTCGGAGAATATACAAATGAGCGATAAAATCGAAACCCAACGCCGCCAGGTACTGCAACACTGCCACCGGATCGTCGTCAAAGCCGGCCCCCGCCTGCTGACGGACCCCGAGTTGATTCCGCAGTTGATTTCCGGCATCCATGCCCTGCGCGAGAAAGGTTACAAGGTACTGCTGGTCTCCTCCGGCGCCGTCGGCACCGGCATGAAACAACTCCAGATGAAAAAACGCCCCCGCAAACTTTCGCAGGTCCAGGCACTGGCCGCCATCGGACAATGCCACCTGATGGCCATGTATGATGAAGTCTGCCGCAAGTTCGGTTTCAACTCCGCCCAACTGTTGTTGACCGCCAACGACGTCCGTGAGCGCGAACGCCATCTGAACATCATGAACTGTATCGAAGCGTTGCTGGATTGCGGCACGTTGCCCATCATCAATGAAAACGACTCCGTCTCCATTTCCGAGCTGAAATTCGGCGACAACGATATTCTTTCCGCCATGCTGGCCACCATGACCCGGGCCGAGTTGACGGTGATCCTGACCACTGAACAAGGGCTCCGGGCCCGCAATGCCGACGGTTCGCTCGGCGAACGTATCTCCGTGGTCAACAAAATCACCGACACCCTCAAGGAATCCGCCCAGGGGACCGATAACAAGGACTTCTCCATCGGCGGCATGATCTCCAAACTGCGGGCCGCCGAAATGGTCACCGGCGCCGGCGAACACCTCTGGATCGCCGACGGCCGCATCCCCGATATCCTCCAGAAGATCGCCGACGGCCAGGATGTCGGCACGTTGTTCGTGCCCGCCCGCAAACAAATGGTTTCGCGCAAACGCTGGATCCGCTTTTTCGCCCGCTGTTCGGGGCGGCTGGTCATCGACGACGGCGCGGTCGAGGCGTTGCGTTCCAAAGGACGCAGCCTGCTGCCGTCCGGCGTCAAAGCGGTGGAGGGCACGTTCAAGCGCGGCGATACGCTGGAAATCGTCAATGCCGAAGGGGCCGTCATTGCCCGCGGCCTGACTAATTTCGGCAGCGCCGACTGCGCTAAACTGGTCGGTTGCCAGAGCAAAGACATCGCCCGCATTCTCCGACGCGACGCCGACGAGGAAATCATACATCGCGACAACCTCGTCGCCGCAGGATAAACGCCCCATGAAGATTTTTATCAAGACATACGGATGCCAGATGAACGAGCGCGACTCCGAAGCCGCCGCCGCCATGTTTTCGGCGCGCGGACATGAAGTGGTCGACCATGAATCGCTGGCCGATGTCCTGATTTTCAACACATGCAGTGTCCGGGACCAGGCCGAACGCAAGGCCGTCGGCAAAATCGGCTTCATGAAAAAGCTGAAAAAAGAACGCCCGGACCTGATTATCGGCGTCATGGGCTGTATGGCCCAGAACCGCGGCGAGGAACTGTTCAAGGAACTGCCGCACCTCGATTTCGTCCTCGGTACCGGCCAGCTCCACAAACTTGCCGACATCGTCGATTCCATTCATGACGACCGCCGCGCCCAGGTGGCTTTGCTGGAACCCGGCGACGAAGTGCTGACCGGCCTCGGCGCACACTATAATAACTCGATTTTCGCGTCGATCGCCATCACCCGTGGCTGCAACCGCTATTGCTCCTACTGCATCGTGCCGTACGTGCGCGGACGCGAAATCAGCCGTTCCATCGCCGACATCGTGGACGAGGCCCGCGAACTGGTCGCCGACGGCACCCGCGAAATCATGCTGCTCGGTCAGAATGTCGCCGCATTCGGGCTCGGCGGAAACATCAATCCGCCCCCGCCGGACCATTCACCCTTCGCCGATCTGCTGAATGAACTTTGTGCCATCGAAGGCTTGAAGCGCATCCGCTTCACCTCGCCCTACCCCTCGTATTTCAACGATAAGCTGATCGACGCCATCGCCGCGCAGCCGAAAATCTGCCGGAGCATCCACCTGCCCCTTCAATCCGGCTCCGACCGCGTCCTGAAAGCCATGAACCGCCATTACACCGCGTCTCAATATCTTGAAATCGTCGATAAACTCCGTTCCAAAATGCCGGACGTCGCGTTCTCCACCGACATCATCGTCGGCTTCCCGGGCGAAACGGAAGAGGATTTCAACGCCACGCGCGAAATGATGAACCGCGTCGGTTACGACATGGCCTATATCTTTAAATATTCTCCACGGCAGGGAACCGTGGCGGCGAAGCTTGAAGACGATATTCCGCAGGAAGTCAAAGAGGAGCGTAATCAGGTATTGTTAAGCGATCTGGAAAAGCGCACCGCCGAAACCAATCGGAAACTGCTTGGTTCCACCCAGGAAATCCTGGTCGAAGGGGTGAGCAAACGCAACGCCGAACGCTGGTCCGGCAAGACCTCCACCGCCAAAACCGTGATTTTCACGCCCGGCCCCGAAACCACAGTCGGTGAACTGGCAACGGTGCGGATCAACCGCGTCACCGCCGTTTCGTTGTTCGGCGAATTGCAGCCAACGCCTCTTCGCGGGAACTGATCTTTCCCTCCAATTGGAGGTCTTCAACTTTTTTCAGGATTCGACCGAACGCCGGTCCGGGCTTCATGCCAAGTTCAATCAGGTCGCGCCCGGTCAGAAGCGGCGGGGGAAGTTCGACCTGACCGCATTTCGCCGCTATTTCATCAAGCAGGAACACGAAATTCTCCATCAGCATATTGCTGCTGAGACAGTCGAGGCGATGCAGTTCGAGTTCCATGGCGAAGTTCGGGTCGGCCATCAACCGCAACAGTTTGGGCCGCCGCATCCGGGGCACCGAGATAAAACGCATATGGCTGGCTACCGCTTGAGTGATCGTTTCGGTCTGCGCGGTGGAGAAACGCAGGCGTTTCAATATCACTTCCGCCATTTCCGCTCCAGCGTGTTCATGACCGTAAAAATGAGCGACGCCATCCTCGCCGACCGTACGCGTAAGTGGTTTGCCGACATCGTGCAGCAACACGCTCCAGGCAAGTTCAAGGCTCGGCAGCGCCATGTGTTCCAGCATCAGCATCGTGTGGACGAATACATCCCCCTCCGGGTGGTACTGTGGCGGCTGTTCGACGCCGCGCATGGCCTCGACCTCCGGCAACAGGAACGCCAGCAATCCGAGTTCGCTGAGTTCGCGGATCGCCTCGGCGGGACGGGGCCCGGTCAGCATCAGGGTCATTTCCTGGCGAATGCGTTCACAGGAGAGCTTGCCCACGTTTTGCTTCAACTGTTCGATGGCGGCGCGAACCGCCGGATCGATCCGCAGTCCGAACCGTACCGCGAACCGCACCGCGCGCAACATCCGCAGATAGTCTTCGCCGAAACGCAGGACGGGATCGCCGACACAGCGCAGAATTCCAGCGTCCAAGTCCTCCCGACCGCCGAAATAATCGATGATTTCATGGCTAACCGGATCATAGAACATGGCGTTGATGGTGAAATCGCGCCGGGCGGCGTCGAGCTTCGGATCATCGGTATAGGTAATGATTTCGGGATGGCGGCCATCCATGTATTCGCGCTCCTCGCGCAAAGTCGCCACCTCGAACGGCACGCCGTCCTCAATCACCACCAGCACGCCGAACGCCATTCCCACCTCGTGATGATGCGGGAACAGCTCCGCCGCCTGTTCCGGTGTGGCGGACGTGGCGATATCAATGTCCTTCGGCGGACGCCCCAGCAACATATCGCGCACCGATCCGCCGACGAAACAGGCGAAAAAACCCGCCTCCCGCAGCCGCTTCACAATGTTCAGCGCCGCCTGAAAGCCCGGCAAATTCCGGAAGCCTTGCATCATGACCCTTTCATTGTTTATCCGATATACTCAAATATACTATATGTAACTTCATTTACAAGGAGAACAATTGAATTTCAGGCCGTCTCGCTGAAGATTCATTTCGCCTCATTGTTCCTATGAGTCGAATTCCATAAATCGAACAAACTTGCAACAGGTATTGTTACGACTGTTGCTTTTTTTCCTTTCCCCCCAACATAAGGAAACAACCAAGCAGTAATAGTCCCAATGAAAGTGTTTGAGCCGGAGACAAGCCATGAAAGAATAAACTTCCACGCTCATCACCACGCCAAAACTCCAGAAAAAAACGGACGGTGGATATACTGACAAGATACCAAACAGCACGTAGCCGAAAGATAATTTTGCATAAAATCAAGTACAGCAAAAACAACAGAATTGCTTCCACCAACTGGACCGGAAAAAGTTTTGTTTCTCCCCATCTTTGCCAAGGCAACGTCCCAACCGGAAAAGCAATTCCCAAATTTGACGGACATCCATAGCAACACCCGCCCAGAAAACAACCGATGCGTCCGAATCCTTGAGCCAGCGCCAGCGGCGGCAATAAAAGATTCAATATAAAACGCACCTGTAATCCGGAAAAAACGGAATAGAGCACCAGTGCCCCAATGTAACCGTAGAGAAAGCCGAAAAAAGTGAAACCGATTTGCTGATGCGTCAATGTCAATAATTCTCGTCCATGAAACAAAGCATCGAAATAAAAAGCGGTAATAACACCACCAAACAGTGCAAATGGAATTACCGCTAAAATCAAATTTTCACTTTTTCGAATGTCGGAGTCTGTCGAAATCTGCCGCAGGATACAATATATCATGCCCAAAAGCCCACAACCTAGCATTAAATTGTAAGTTGGAATTTTTATTCCGAAGATCATTATCCAAGGCAGCATCGTTACCTCAAACTTATCTCGGTAATTTTCTATTTGAGAAAGATACTATTCCCCCAATTGTATAACAGATCGCAGCAGGAGCGCCAAAAATCGCGCCAAAACCACTCATAATGCTGGTAATAAGCATTACCACTCCGCATAGAAACAACAATAACCCGACTATTGCAGAGATACCGGATTTACTCAAAAAGGATAAAATAAATCCTCCCAACCAACAGACGGCAAAGAACAGCAATGCACCTGTATATCCTTTTGCAGCCCCATCCAAGGAGTTCTTACCAGTTTCTAAATTATTAAAGGCTTCCAAATTAGTTTGCAATTCCGATACATCTTCTCCATTTTTCTTAGCGGCATCAATCTTTTTTACAAGTTCCGCTTTTTCTGCCTTAACGTCTATTTGTTTTACAGACTGCTCGGTCAATTCTGAAAAACCTGCCGCAGCACCAGCACAGACGGTGATGCACAATAATGCAGGAATCGCCAATACAAACCCGATGATTCCTAAATAAATTGCTGCATTGCTTTTTGTTTTCCGAACGATGACCTTAACTTCTTGCGGGGATGTGTTTTCCATTTTTTTCTCCATGTTTTAAGTTGTCTTTTATACCTGATAATTTTTCAATAAAAGTAGCCACGCTGTTAATTTCTCATATTTCCCTCCTGTTTTTTCCTTATCGCTTTATGTTTTTAGCGGAAAGCGAAAAGTTCCCTCCAACGCACGTCAAAACTATTTTTCATTGCCTCATCATACTGAAGACTCTCTCGTGCCGCTATCTTCAATAAAACTAAGAATTCAAGGCATTGAACCAGGCGACGTTCGAGTATTTGCACGCAAACACCTTGGGAGCCGCATCCCATTTCAAAACCTCAATAAGCGCCATAGCCCATTCTCCCGAATTTGAGTATTTCCTGCAAAAAAATAACCGCGACAATCCAGTAGCGGATTTCGCGGCATGATGTTGAAACAAAAAATCCAGATTCTCTTGTCAAAAAGAATCTGGATTTCTCAAGAAAAATTGTTTCCCGGTATTAAAGAAAATCAGAAGCGGAATTTTTGTCGGCCTCTCTCTACATGTCGACAAATGCGTTTCTTTGCTCTCCTGCGAAACCCAGCATGTTTGGTTACGCCCAGGAAAAAACCGAACGCTTCCAAGCACGATGTTCGCTGGCCCGACCAAGAGCCATGTATCCCGATACAAGGAAGCATCCGGTAAGATGTGAATACACAATCTCACCGGATATATTTCATTTAACGGGATACAAATACGCTTTCTACTTGGTCGGTTTGCGAACATATTTGCTGAAATATAACGGTTGTCAAAAAACAGACACACGCCACATTGATGACGGTGTTGGCGTGGACATTAAAATTTAAAATAATGTCTAAGGGAAACAATGTCAAGCTTCAGGCCTCATTTTTCGGTAAAAAAGAGGAAAACTGCTTGCCTTTTATCTTATAAACGTCTACAATAATCACAGAAAGGAATTTTTCAATATCGGATACGCCATGAGAATCGCATTTTTCGGGGGAACTTTTGATCCTCCCCATCTGGGACATACCAGACTGGCCGGAGAAGTCCTGCGCCGGGGATTGACCGACCAGGTGTTGTTTGTCCCCGCGTGGAGCCCCCCTCATAAGCCCGGCAGGACCATCACCCCGTTCGAAGAACGCATGGAGATGCTGGAATTGGCCGTTGCCGGGAAGCCCGGATTCGCGGTCAGCGATATCGAACAGCGCCTGGCGCTGGCCCCATCTATACCATCGGGGTGTTGGCCGCACTCGACCGCGAACGCCCCGGCGACACGGTCCAGTTGATGATCGGCGCGGACAGTCTGGAACAACTCCACACCTGGTATGAGGGAGAACGGCTGGCGGTCGAACGCGAATTGATCGTGTATCCGCGCCCCGGATGCAGTCCGGACGCCGCCGCGCTGCGCCGGTTCTGGCCGGAGACGCTGGTCCCGAAGTTGATGGCGTCGCAGCATCCGTTCGAAACGTTCGACGTATCCTCCACGGATATCCGACGGCGGATTTCTGATGGCGAAAAAGTCGATAATCTAATGGAAAAATCCGTTTATGAGTATATATTACGAAAACACTTATATCAAATGAACGAGGAACTATGATTGATTTGAGCAAACAGGAAGCAATCGCCCGGATCTGTGCCGAAGTGGCCGAAGCCAAACTCGCAGAAAACATCATGACTCTGCGGGTCAGCGAAATTTCGTCGATCGCCGATTACTTCGTGCTGGTCACCGCCAACTCCGATCCCCACATTCGGGCCGTAACAAATGCGATTGAGAAGGAACTATTTGAAAAATTGAAGGTCAAATGTAAACAGGAAGGTTCACCGGAAAGCCAGTGGGTTCTGCTGGACTGCGGCGGAACGGTGCTTGTGCACATCATGACCCCTGAATTCCGTGCCAAGTTCCAGTTGGAAAGCCTCTGGGGCGATAACCTCCGCAAGGAAAAAAAAGGCACCGCCAAAACGAAAAAAGCCGAATAAGGATAGTATAAAACCGCTGATATGGCAAACAACCATTACAATCATAACGACTGGAACGAATTCCAGTGGGAAAACGAGATCCGGCAGGACGAAAAGCGCATCAGCCGCTATTTTCAGGAATTGCCCGAATGCATCGACCTGCCCGGAGAGGAAGATTATATCATGAAAAAACTCTCCGGCATGCCGGACCTCGTCCCTTCCAGAACCGATAACTTCCTCTTTGACTTCGATGACGACGAGGAAGGGCTATCCAGTTCCGAATGGCGCAGCCGCCGCGGCGCCGACCTGTACGAACAGGCCGTGACGATCTCGCTGCGGTGGAATGCCCTGCTGGCTTCGGAACTCGACTCCTCGATGTTCCACCGCGGGCTCTCCATCACCTGCCTTTTCGGCAAACTGATTTCGCGCACTGTCGATATGGTCAATACCGAGGACAACATGCCCGGACTGAAAATCAGCCTGCTCAAACGCATTCTCTCCGACATTAACGTATTGGTGGGTCTGCTTCGCCGCATCACCATCGTCCGCAGGGGTGTGGTTTCCGATATCGATGTCGCCTGCGAACAGCTCCAGAGCTGTCGCGAAAAAGCGATCGACTACCTTCAGGAAATGAAGCGAAGCCAGGCATGAACGACCGCGACCTCCAATATCTGGCCGCTCAACTGAACCTGAACCCCGCCAAGGTCAAGACCGTCCATACCCTTTTCGCAGAGGGCGCTACCGTACCGTTCGTCGCCCGCTACCGCAAGGAAATGACCGGCGGCATGGACGAAGTCGCGCTGATGAAGCTCCGCGACGGCTTCGAAGCCCTCGATAAACTCCACAAGCGCCGCGAAAGCATGCTCGGTTCCCTCGAAGAACGCGAGCTCCTGACCCCTGCCCTGAAACAACAGCTCGAAGCGACCTATGACCTGAACGAACTGGAGGACATCTACCTTCCCTACAAGCCCAAACGCAAAACCCGCGCCACCGCCGCCCGCGAAAAGGGGCTCGAACCGCTGGCGCGCTTCCTGATGGCCCAGCGCGACGGATTTATCGACCTGAAAAAGTTTGTGGACCCCGCCAAAGGCGTCAACGACACCGAAGAGGCCATGAGCGGCGCCCTCGACATCTGCGCCGAGGAAATCAGCGAAAATTCCGACACCCGCCGGGAACTGCGCGATATCTTCCTGCGCCGCGCCATATTCTGCGCCAAAGTGGTGAAGAACAAGGCGGAAAGCGAGGGCGCGGCGGTATTCCGGGATTATTTCGACTACGCCGAACCACTCCACCGGGTGCCGTCGCACCGTGCGCTGGCGGTCATGCGCGGGCATGAACAGGGTTTCCTGACCATACAACTCCGCCCGGAAAAGGAAGACGCGCTTCGCCTGCTTGAGCGCCGGGTCGTCCGCAACCGTTCGTTCCAGTACGCCCACCGCCTGAACGCCGCCATTGAGGATTCCTACGCACGGCTGTTGATGCCCTCGCTGGAAAACGAGGCTTTGAACCGTCTCCGTGCCGAAGCCGGAGAAAAAGCCATCGCCGTTTTCGCCGCCAACCTGAATAAATTGCTGATGGAAGCGCCGTTCGGCCAAAAACGCCTGATCGCCGTCGATCCCGGCTTCCGCACCGGTTGTAAAACCGTGGCGCTGGACGAGAACGGCAAACTGCTCGAACATACCGTCATTTTCCCCGAAAACCTGCCCACGGCCACCGCCGCCGTCCAAAAGTTGATCGACAAGCACCGCCCGGAAGCCATCGCCGTCGGCAACGGAACCGCAGGGCGCGAAACCGAAGCGTTCTTCCATAATGCCGGATTTACGCTCCCGGTAATCAGCGTCAACGAAAGTGGGGCCTCAATCTATTCCGCCGGGGAGAGCGCGCGCCGGGAATTCCCGGATCTGGACCTGACGGTTCGCGGGGCGGTTTCAATCGGCCGCAGACTCCAGGACCCGCTTTCCGAGCTGATTAAGATCGATCCGAAATCCATCGGCGTGGGGCAGTACCAGCATGACGTTGATCAGGATGCGTTGAAAAAATCCCTTGACGACGTCGTCGTCAACTGTGTCAATCAGGTGGGAGTGGAACTGAACAGCGCCGGACTGGAACTGTTGACTTACGTCTCCGGGTTGAGTTCAAAACTCGCCGAAAACATCGTCGAATACCGCAACCGCAACGGTTCTTTCAAAAGCCGCGCCGAACTTGCCAAGGTGAAAGGACTGGGGCCGAAAACGTTCGAACAGTGCGCCGGATTTCTGCGTATCCGCGGCGCGGCCAACCCGTTGGACTCAAGCGCCATCCACCCCGAGCGCTACGAATTGGTCGAACAAATCGCCGCCCATGAACAATGCGCCGTAACCGAGCTGAAAAATCGGAAGGTTGACCCGAAAAAATACGTTTCGGACACGGTTGGACTGCCCACCATTCAAGACATCCTGAACGAACTGGCACGGCCGGGGCGCGACCCCCGCCCGGAATTCAAAACCTTCAGCTTCGCGGATGGCGTTCACACGCTTGACGACCTGAAACCGGGCATGAAACTGCCGGGGATCGTCACCAATGTCACCGCTTTCGGCGCATTCGTCGATATCGGGGTGCATCAGGATGGATTGATCCATATCAGCAAGCTGGCGGACCATTTTATCAAAGACCCGCACGAGGTGCTTTCGGTGCATGATCGACTGACCGTGACCGTGCTCGACGTGGACCGTCCGCGCAAACGCATCTCGCTCTCGCTGATTGATTAATCGCCGTCTTCGCCGATGTATTTACGGAGGGTGCGGCGGTCCAGTCCCGCGAAATCCGCCGCCGCCCGATAATTGCCGAAGCGCCGATACAAGGCCCGGCAGTATCGCGTCATCAGTTCGGCGGCTGGAATGTCGTCCGGCACGTTGTTTCCGGTCCCGGCGGCAATGGAAGCCGGGGTATACCTGCCGCGAATCAGCAAATTGCGGACGCACTGTTCGAGCTCGCGCACATTGCCGGGCCACGGGTAGTCCAACCCCAGGTTTTTCTCAATCCAACGCACCGCATCGCCGGTGAAAACGGCGGCCTCGTCCTCCCCGATACAACGAACCGACAGCACGTGCACGAAGCGTTTCAACTCCTCACGCCCGCCGCCGATCAGTTCGCGCAACGACGGAGTCGAAACCGTGTCCGCGCACAGCCGATAGTAGAGGTCTTCGCGGAATTTGCCGTTCGCGCACTCCCGTCCAAGGTCGCGGTTGGTGGCGGCGATGACTTTGCCCTTGAACATGTATTGCGCGGTGTCGCCGAGCCGTTGAAAGTGCCGGGTCTGGAGCACCCGCAATAACTTGACCTGGGTTTCCATATTGATATCGCCGATTTCGTCAAGGAACACGCTGCCCCATTCCGGACACGATTCCAGATACCCTTTGCGATCGCCGAGCGCTCCAGTGTAGGCGCCTTTGCGATGACCGAAAAGCTCCGATTCCAGCATGGTCTGCGGCATGGCGGAGAGCTGAACCGGCCAGAAGCACTCCGGATACGCCACCGCAAACTCCATTTTGCGGGTGTCGAACGGAATATACTGCGAACGCGCAATCGCGCTGGCAACCAGTTCCTTGCCGGTGCCGGATTCGCCGGAAATCAACGTCGTGATATGATTCATGCGGTCGTAAAGCGCGCGGTGATAGCGGTAAATGTCGCAAGTGAAAATCGATTGCCAGATCGATGCCCGAAACTCCCCGGCCGCAATCGTACTTCCCGCGATAAAATCAAAAATATGATAGAACGCACGGTGAATCTGGAAATAGATCGCAAAGGTCCGCTCCGGCCGGTACGGGCACTCCCCTTTCCGTCCGGGGAACAGCAGATAATGGTTGAAATCACGCTCGAAATCGCGATAGACCGGAAAAAACGTGTTCTCCGGGCTGTTCAACATACCGTCGGTCATCGGCACGCGATACTTTTCGAAGAGATGGTAAAGCACCACGGCTTCAAGGATTTCGCAATCGGACGGAGACAGTTTCGTCACCGCGGCGGCGCGGCGGCGCAATTCATTGCTCCAGTGTTCCGCCAGACCGGCCAGCGCATCAATGTCGTCGTCGTATTCGGCTCCCAGCGAATGCATGTTCCAGACGCTCTCCGGGCGCTTGTGCCCCAGGAGCTGCTCCTCAAGCCGGAGGCGTTCCGGCGTAAAAGGATTGGTAAAAATCAAACGCCCGACCGCATTCAGCAACGATTTTTCCGGATCACTGAGGATTGACGACATCGTTTACCCGCTTGTTTTTTTGAGTGTTCCCCTGTAAATATAATCGCACAAAATCAGAATTCCAAGCACCAGAAAGCACGCCGGTACCAGATAAACCGACACCCGCAGCCCATAATGGTCGCCGATGATCCCCATCGCCCAGGTGAAAACGCCGCACCCCGGTATGCCCGCGCACGAGAGCAGGATAAACAACATCGTCGTATCCACCTGCGGAATCCGTTCCGCGCAGTAGCTCTGGACACTGGGCCAGAACGGCCCCGTCGCCACCCCCGACACAAACAGCATGACGTAAAGAACCCACATCACGTTCAACAACGGAAACACCGCCGTCACCACCGCCCCGGCAAAAGCCGAAATGATGATCAGCGCCCCCAGTTGATGCTGGTGAATCATCACGCCCCAGCCGGTCCGTCCGAGAATCATGCCGCCCGCGAAACAGGCGGTAGCGATGCCGCCGGTCATTGGCGTAAGCCCGTAAACCTGTTGAATATAGGCCGCCAGCCAGAAGGTCAGGCAGAACTCACCGCCTCCAGCCAGAAACATGGCCGCAAAAAAGAGCCAGAAATAGGGCATTTTCAGGATTATTCCGGCATTGCGGCTGACCTCGCGCCAGTCCTGCCGGGCCTTGCGGTCCGGGTGAAGGTCGTACTTGCGGCTCGGCAACAGCAGGATCAGCACCGGAATCAAGGTTATGACCCCGATTCCAACCATCAGCCAGCGCCACGAAACCCCAATCAACAGCAGATAACCCGCGATCAATACCGTGGCCACCACGCCGACCGACCAGAACCCATGGCTGAAATTGATATAACGCCCCGGTTCTTCCTTATGCAAATCCTGAATCAGCGGCGTAGCCAGTCCTTCGACGAATCCTTCACCGAAACCGGCCACCAGCAATGCCATGAACAGCACTGCGTAAACCGGTGAAAACGCCCCTATCAGCATTCCCGTCACCATAAAAATCAGCGCACAGCCGATCGTCCTGCAGTTGCCCCAGCGTCCCGAGGCAAACCCGCAGAGCACCATGGCCGCCACCAAGGCAATACTCCGCCCCATGTGCAAAGCGCCTCCAGCCCCCATTCCACCCTCGCCGAGGGGGAAATGAAGTGTATTCGCCAGTTGCACCAACGATATCGGCACCACCAACGAACAGGCCGCATAGCAGAAAAAGGTTAGAAAAGCGCCGTAATCATAACGGCCAAATTTCATTTCAGGCATTTTATTTCAGTCCCAATACATCCTGCATGTCGTACAATCCAGGTTTGGCGTCGGCCAGGAAACGCACAGCGCGAACAGCCCCTTTGGCAAAGGTGTCGCGACTGGACGCCTTATGCGTCAGCTCCACCCGTTCGCCGCCGGTGGCGAACATCACGGTATGGTCGCCGACCACGTCGCCGCCGCGCAGGGAGTGCATGCCGATTTCCCGGTTCGTGCGGGCTCCGACCATACCTTCGCGTCCATGGCGAACGTCATTAGCGTAGGAGAGGCCGCGAGCGTCGGCGGCAATTTCAGCCAGACGCACGGCAGTGCCGCTGGGAGCGTCTTTTTTCTGGTTGTGGTGCATTTCCACGATTTCGATGTCGTAATCATCGCCAAGGATCGTTGCGGCCTGGCGGCAAAGGTGGAACAGCAGATTCACGCCTACGCTCATGTTCGGGGCAAAAACGATCCGGGCGCCGTTGTCGGCCAATTTACGGAGTTCCGCTTTTTCGTCTTCGTCCAAAGCTGTCGTACCGATGACGACGGCACAGCCCGCGTCAGCGGCGATCCGGGTATCCTGAACCACGTTGCCGAGGCTGAAATTGATGACCGCATCGGCATTGGCCACCGCTTCGGCGAGGTTGTCAGTGATTGCAACTCCGGCGTTGCCGCAACCGGCCACACTGCCGGCGTCCTGCCCGATCAACGGGTTGCCGTGGGCTTCAATCGCCCCCGCCAGCGCCATATCTTCGGCATCCATCACATTCGCCACCAACCGGCGCCCCATGCGCCCGGCGGCTCCGATAATCACTACTCTAATCATATTTCTCCGTCCTTTTTTATGGTATGTTTAACTGTTGACTAAGCGGCGTCCAGATAATTTCCGGGGGAATTCCAAGCGGAAATTGCCGCACATTGCGGTAACGCGCCGAAATCGTCTGGAGACTGTCCGGCGAAAACAGAAATGTATAGGGTTGTTCCTCATGCAGCAGTTGCTGGAGCTGGTGTGCCAACTCAATCCGTTTTTTCACGTCGAATTCAATCCGGAATGCTTCGATCAGGCGGTCCGCCTCCGGGTTGCGGAATCCGATGTGATTGCTGCCGCTGGAATTGTCTGCCGCCGAATGCCAGATTTGATAAGGGTCCGATTCGTAAGGGGCCGTCCAGCCGAGGGTACAAACCTCATAGTTCCGTTGCTCCAGTCGTTCAATGTAAACGGACCACTCAAAAGTCTGAATTTTCATATCAATCCCTACCCTGGCCATGTCTTCCTTGATGATCGGCAGCATCCGGGTCTGAATCGGATGGTTGGCGATCTCCATGATCGTGAATTCGAATTTTTCGCCGTCCCTGTCCAGAACGCCATCGTCATCGATATCGCGCCAACCGGCCTCGGCCAGCAACTTCGCGGCGCGCGCCGGGTCATACGGCCACGGCTTGATGCTTCTGTCATTGTAAGGACTGTCGTAATAAAACGGTCCGGTCACGATCCGGCCCAGCCCGTAGTAGATATCTTTCAGAATCCGTTCACGGTCCACCAGCATAGTCAGGGCCTGCCGTACCCGGCGATCCTGAAAGAGCGGTTTCCTCAAATTATAGCCGATATAGAAATACGACCGTCCGGTAATCTGATATTTTTTTAGCGTTCCGTTTTCGCCGAACTGCGGAATATCGGTACGGGTCATCCACTGTTCCGGGGTCAGCGTCAGCCAGTCAACATTGCCGGACACCAGTGCCTGGAAGCGGGTGCTGGGCATTTTGATGATCTCGTAAGCGATGTCCTTGATCGGCGGAGCGATCCCGAGCGAGTTACCGAAGTATTTGTCCCAGCGGGTGAAAACCACGCGTGCGTCCTTGTCCCAACGCACAAAGCGGTACGGCCCGCAACCGACGATCAACCGATTGCGCTGATGGTCGTCGTTGAATTTCAGCGGATCGAACGGCCCTTCATAAGCGTGGTACAAATGCCGCGGCAACGGCGAAAGTCCAAGCGTTATCGATTCGGACCGGAAATACTTATTTTTCCAAATAACCTTGAACTCGTAATCGTTGATCACCTGAATCTCCTGAATATCCATCAAACCGGTACGCCATGGCGCGCAGTTGGTTTCGGGATTCATCACCACATCCAGAAAGAACTTGAAGTCATGCGCCGTCACCTCGACGTCGCGCCATTCCTTGCCGGTCACGGGGTCGGTGAAGTCGTGCCACAGGATGCCTTTGCGAAGCTTGATCGTATAGGTGAGTTTGTCCTCCGAAATCTTCCAGCCCTCCGCCATCAACGGTTCGAACAGATCGGGATTCTTCAGGTTTCGCGTCGCCAGGGAGGAGCCGCAAAGCCCGTAAAATTCACCAAGACTGGCCTCATTGTTGATCAGGTAATTCATATTGCCGGTATCGGCCATGACCGTGTAGATGATTCGCCCGCCGGGGGTGGCGTCCGGGTCGTAAAATTCCCGGTTGGCCGCCGGGGTTTCCACGATTCCCGGCCTCGCCGCGCCAGAGCCCGTGACCAACACCGGCGCGGGACGAAAATTCCGGACTGCGTCGCTTAATTCCGCAATGACACGGCGATTCGCTTCCTGCTCGAAGCGCATCCGGTCAAATACCCCCACCATCGTCACCCCGAAAAAAATCAGGATCAACAAAATCAGCGTTGCGGCGATATTCAGGTAAAAATTTCGGTTCATGCTGTAAACCCCCGTCCGTTAGCGGCGCTTGCGCAGAATGCACATGGCGTTGCAGCGCGGACACCTGGAAATGTTCGAATTATTGTTCATCAAAAAGTTGTAATGGCAACTGTTGCATTTGCATAGCTCGTTCTTGCCCACCTTCAAATCGTACAGCCGGAGCCGCCGCAGTTCGCGAATCCACAGGATGAAGATCGTAACCAGCCATACGCCGAGGTACAACACAAAACCCCAATAAAAATCGATCCCGATCATGACGCACTCCCCTCCTTCTGCCAATAAACCACCAGCTCATGAGAACTGCCCGGCTGTAAAGGCGACCGGTTCGCATACTCCAGAAGCGCCCGGACCGCTTCCCGGTCCAGCCCCGCGTTGCCGCTGGAACCGGTAATCACGGCGCGCGGCAGCATCCCCACTTCTCCGGCACTCAAACGCACCCGGGTCGGAGCACTGCCCGCCGGCACATCCACCGCGCCGAAATGAATATTGCGCAGCGGAATCCCGTTCGATACCGCCAGCGGATACGACACCGGTTCCGTTTTCGGATAGACGATATCAATGCCGCGCGGATCAATGGTCCGCAGGCCCTGAAGCTCGGCACGGCTAACCGCGGACAACGGATAACGCCCCCCGTGCAGCATTTCGAAAGGCAGGATCCGCATCCGAACGATCAGTTCCGGCGGCACCGGCAATTGCGGCGGCAAAACCGCCCGGTAAGGCGCCCGCCGGGCATGTCGGCTATAGCCGAATTCATAATCGGGACGGGACGACAACGATGGATTCTGATAATGAAACCACTTGTCCACGTCATGATACCAATGGCGTTGCGGCGAGCTTAAATCCAGCATCATCGTGCGGAATGGCTTCACCGGCACCTTCGGCGGCGGCGGCGGCGAATAATTGAAAAGCACCACGAACAACGCATTCACCGCCAACATGGTGATCAATGCCGCGATCATGATCCGGCGGTAACTCCGCCTGCTTTTTTCCTGTGGACTCATAACCACCCGCTATTGCTGTTCAAATACCGCGTCTCTCTGTTCGCGCTGGGGCAGCGTCAGCAACACTACCGTCAGCCGGGCGCGTTCGGCCATCGAAATGATTTTGGCGACCACGTTGATCGGCACGTTCTTGTCGGCGGCGATCACCACCGTCCCCATCCGCGAATAAGTAGAAACCATTACCAATTCCTGCCGCAGACTGTCCATATTCACCAGGCGATCGTTGAAACTGATTTCGACGCCGCCGGCCGTGTTAGCCACCGTGATCACGTATTTCTCCACTCCGATCACGCTGGGAGCACCGACCTCCGGCAGTTCCACCTTCAACCCGGTTACCTGGACGAATGAACTGCCGAGCATGAAAAACAAGAGCAGAATAAAAAACAATCCGATGATCGGCGTCATATCGGGCCGGTCACCGATTATCTTCAATTTGGTCTTGAAACTCTGGCTGAATAAATCTTTCATTTCTGCCCTTCGGCCTGCTCGCGTTCATGATGTTTGAAAAAGTGGATGATGTCGGACGCGGCTTTTTCCATATCCTGGGTCATCGTAACCACCCGCGAGGTAAGATAATTGTAAGCCACATAACAGGGGATCGACAGGCACAGCCCGCCGACCATGGTCACCAGCGCCATGCCGATGTCGCCGGAAAGGTCCGCCGCGGAAAGATAGCCGGTCTTTGCGTGAATCGTCTGAAATGCCCGCATGATCCCGAGCACCGTCCCGAGCATCCCGAGCAGCGGCGAGATAAAACCGATCGTCAACAGCAGATTCAAATGCCGTTCAAGCTTCGGCACCTCCACCAGATTCGCATCCATAATCGATTGTTTGACTTCTTCGAGATCCTCTCCCTGTTCACGGGCCAAAATGGCGGCGGTCAGGATTCGCGCCGCCGGTCCCGGCGTGTTGTCGCACAGGCTGATCGCTTCGATGTAACCGTTGCGCCGCAACACATTGATCAGGCCGCGAACCAATTCGCTGACATTGACCTGGTCGCGGTGGAACTGAAACCACTTCTCCAGAAAAATAAACATCGCCAACAGACTGCACCCGAAGATGATCCACATCAACGGTCCCCCGTCCTTCATGATCTGTATAAAAAGCATATCTCGCGCCTCCGTTCTTACAATTTATATTTTGCTTTCAAAGTCAATATGGTGCCGCTGAATTCCTCGGGAACTGTTTCCAATTTTAATTCCTTCAGCAGGTCAAAAATCTTCAATGCGGCCGCCGCATCCTCCGGCGTGTTGCGTCGAATCAGCATCCGGGTGGCGGCGTAACCGGCCTTTATCGCCCACACCGGGTCCGGTTTCAGGCCACGCGTCAATGCCAGTTTATAACGGAAAATAACCTCGTTGAAATACTCCAGCGCCTGCTCCTCCTGGTACATGCGTTCTTCGCATACCGCCAGCTTGTAAAGGGTCTGGTTGTACATATCAGGACTCAACTTATCGTCCGTCAGGAGCTTGGAATAAGTATCGAAAGCGGTTTTCAGATTTTCGGCGTTGCCGTTTTTGCCGTACAGCGAAAAATTGCAGTCCGCCACCCGGCCGCGGGCGGCGCGCGCCAGTTCCGAATCCGGGCGCCACTGTTCACAACGCGCATAAAGGAGCGCGGCCCTGGCGTAATCGCCGCTTTTCGAAGCAATATCACCGCCAAGGAACAGCGCTTCCCCCATCCGGGAATCCTGAACGAACCGGGTATAAAAATCGTCGAGCACGGCCAGCGCTTCCTTGTATTTGCCCTGTATTTCCAGCACAACGGCGCGATCAATCAGGATCCGGGCGGAAATATCCCGGTTCTCTTTGTAAAGCGTTTCCATTTCGTCAAGGAGTTTCGCGGCCTCGCCCGGTTTACCCGAATTGCGCAGATAATCAACCTGCCAGAACAACGCAGCAGGAGTGACCTCGGTCTGCGGGTAATCCTTCTTCAACACCTCCACACAGGCAATCGCATCGCCGATTTTACCATCGAAAAAATTCGCATATGTCAGTCGGTACAAAGCAGACGGAAGATTCTTGTAGCCCGGATCCGTTTTGCGCAGAAGCTCCAACGCGGTAATCGCCTGCGGGTACTCCTGCAGCTCATAAAACAGGACTCCGGCTTCATAAAGGGCATCCGCCGCGTAATCACTCTGCGGATACTGCTCCGCCAGCTTGCGGAACGCCTTGGCGGCCTCGCTTTTGCGCTCCAGCAATTTCAGCACATAACCGCGATAATACATGCCCTTTTCCACGGATACCCCGGTTTTGATTTCCCGGATCAGCCGGTCGGTAGTTTCCAACGCGCCATTGTAATCCTTCAACTCAATCTGGGCCCGGATCATCCCCAGCATACAGGGCCCCTGCCAGGCACTTGCAATCTTCGCCGAATTGGAAAACACGGTCAATGCTTCCCCAAAATTCCGGCTTTTCAGGTAAATCATTCCCAGGAGGCAACTTCCTTCCTCGCGCTGGTCGACAGTCTCGCCGTTTTTGCAGACGAAATCCAGCAGTGCGATTGCGGAAACGAAATCCCGCTGGGATTCGCAAATCGCCGCCGCCTGTTTGGCCGCCGTCAGGCGTTTCGCCATCGGCACGTTCTTGTCCTTGATCACTTCGTTCAAGATGTTGCGTGCTTCCTCGTATTCTTTCAGCCCGGCATAAAGGCCGGATATTTTCATCTTGACCTCGGTGGCGTCCGGAGCGTCCGGATAAAACTCCAGATATTCGCGCGCAACGTCGGCGGCGGCACGCCGGTCCCCGGCTTCATAATATGCATTGATCAAACTTCGCATCGCCGCCCGACGGTCCGAAGCGGACGGGGCCGAACGCCGGGCATCCTGCAGGAAGACAATCGCGTTTTCCCGCTGTTTCTGCGCCGTGAAGTATTTCGCCGCAGTCATTTGAGTATTGTACAGCAAGGGGTCCGTATCATCGGTCAGGTGCGTCCGCAACGTCTGGTAATACTGGCGGGCATCGTCGAATTTTTTCTCTTCGACCAGCAAATAAAAATTCAGTATTTCCACCTGAAGGTAATTTTTTTCGCTGCGATAGCGGGCGGTTTCGGACAACAGTTTCGCCGCATCCTTGAATTCCCCCTGCTTAATCAGGCAGAAAATACGGCTGACAAATGCCGTGAATTCCCATTCCGTTCCCCCGCCGACCTGCTCCAACATCCGGTAAGTTTCGGCCGCATCCTTCCATTTGTCCTGCATCCGCTGGGCGTATCCCAGACTCGAGAGCAGATGAAAATAGAGTTGTCCGGAAATCGTCCCGCCGTTCATCATGGTTTCCAGTATCTTTTCGGCTTCCGGGTACTTGCGCTCCAGGAGCAGCAGGTCGGCCCGGTAAATCGTCCGGCGTCCGATCCCGGCGGCAGGCATTTTCGCCTCGTATTCGGCAAGTTCGCGGCGGGCGTCGTCGGGACGCAAAGCCTTCAGGTATGATGCGATAAGCTGCTCATACGCGCCCTGAAGTTCGGACTTGTCCTCAGCCCCCGCCTTCGCCTTTTGAAAGAACGAAATCGCCTGTTCGTAATTACCCGCCCTGTAAGCCTCGCTTCCCAGTTCGGAATAATTTAAACGCGGCGGATTCGCACTGTACTCGTCGGCGGACAAACACGGCAGACAATAAAAAGCCAATCCGGCAATCATCCCTCTCAGGAAGATTTGCCGGAAACATTCCCGCTTTCTGAAAAAGCCGAACAAAATATGCAACCTCATGAGCCGAAGCAATTTATTTCTCTGGCTGTTCTTCCGTTTTCGCGTCGTCCGCGCCGCCCACGCTGCTTGCGCCGCCTCCCATTCCAAGCTTTTCCTTGATTTTGGCCAGGAGTTTCGCTTCGATTTCCGGGTTGTTGGCGATCAACAGTTTGGTCTGCTCACGGCCCTGTCCGAGCTGTTCTCCATCCATCGAGAACCATGAACCGCGCTTTTCCAAAATCTCCATATCCGCAGCAACGTCGAGAATCGAACCGGAACGGGAAATCCCTTCGGCGTAATTAATATCGAATTCCGCAACCTTGAAAGGCGGCGCCATCTTATTCTTGATCACTTTAACCCGGGTACGATTGCCGGTGATTTCCCCGGAGGGATCCTTGATCACGCCGATTTTGCGGATATCCAGCCGGATCGAGGCATAAAATTTCAGGGCGTTACCACCGGTAGTGGTTTCGGGGTTGCCGAACATCACGCCGATTTTTTCGCGGATCTGGTTGGTGAAAATGATACAGGTCCGGCCGCGGCTGGCCGCTCCGGTCAGTTTGCGCAGAGCCTGCGACATCAGGCGGGCCTGTAGTCCCATGTGGGAGTCCCCCATCGAACCGTCGATTTCGGCACGCGGCACCAGGGCCGCCACCGAGTCCACCACCAGAACATCAATGGAATTACTGCGGACAAGCGTATCGACGATGTTCAAAGCATCTTCCCCGCAATCCGGCTGAGTCACCAGCAAGCTGTCCACATCCACGCCGATCTTTTTAGCATAAGTGGGATCGATCGCATGTTCGGCGTCGATGATTGCACAGGTACCGCCCGCTTTCTGGGCATTGGCAATCACATGCAGGCAAACCGTGGTTTTGCCGGAAGATTCAGGTCCGAAGATTTCAATAATCCGGCCCCGCGGTATACCACCGCAGCCCAGCGCGATATCAAGCGCCAGAGAACCGGTGCTGATGACTGGGACATCGGTATTTGCGGTACTGTCGCCAAGGCGCATGATCGAGCCTTTGCCGAATTCCTTTTCAATTTGACTGATTGCGATTTCAAGATTTTTATTTTTCGCGTCAAGCGCTTTGTCCTGCTTTGAGTCCGCCATATTTTTCTCCAGTATTTAAATATCCAAATCTTTTACGGTTGCCGCATATTTTTCAATATAATCGCGGCGCGGTTCCACCACGTCGCCCATCAGCAGGGTAAACATCCGTTCAGCCTGGACGACATCTTCCATTTTCACCCGGATCATTTTACGGCTGGCGGGGTCCATCGTGGTTTCCCAAAGCTGCTCGGCGTTCATTTCACCAAGACCTTTGTAGCGCTGGATGTACATCCCCTGACGGCCGTTTTTCTTGATCGCTTCGAAAAGGGCATCCAACGAGTTAACGCTGATTTCGTCCTCCTGAGCGATCACTTTGAACACCGGTTCGTCGCCGTGGAAAATATTTGCCACGGTAATGCCGGCATTCAGCGTCAGGAGTTCTTTCAGGATTGCTTCGCAACCTTGGGCCTCGAAGACATTGATCAGGTCGATTGCCGGATGCATGTGAGCTTCGACATGGAGTTCATCATTTACGGGATCTATGGCCGTTGCCTCCTCCGCACCTTCCGGCACCGGCGGCGCCAGGCGCTGAATCGCCTCGTTAATGCAGGCTTTCTGCTCTTCCTCGCTGAAGACATAAATGTTGCTGACGGTCCCGTCATGTTCGCGAACATTGACCTTGGCGATCGGGAACCTGCCGTCCTCGGTACAGGTCGCGAAATACTCATCCCGGTCAATCCCGCTGCGGCTCAGGTTCACTCCCACATGGACAATACGCTTGAAAATATCGATCAAAGCCAGGATTTCCTCGCGAGTGAAAACCCTGCCGTCAATCCCGCGCACTTCAATATCTTCGCAACCCAGTCCGATCAGGTAACTGTCGAGCTGGTCTTCCGTGTCGATATAACGCTCGACCTTGCGACGGCGTACTTTGAAAAGCGGCGGATTGGCGATATAGATGTATCCCGCTTCGATCAACGGTTTCATCTGCCGATAGAAAAAAGTAAGAAGCAAAGTACGGATGTGCGAACCGTCAACGTCGGCATCTGTCATGATGACGATGCGGTGATAGCGGGCTTTGCTGACATCGACGCCGCTGCCGCCGCCGTTCTCTTCGCCCTCGCCACGCTGGTTTCCGACCCCGCAGCCGATCGCCGCGATCAGTGACTGGATTTCCTTGTTCTCAAGGACTTTGTCCAGACGCGCCTTTTCCACGTTCAGCAATTTACCGCGAATCGGCAGGATCGCCTGGAATGAGCTGTCGCGCCCCTGTTTGGCGGAACCGCCTGCCGAATCCCCTTCGACGATGTAGATTTCACACTGTTCGGGGTCACGGGAAGAACAGTCTGCCAATTTGCCGGGCAATGAAAAACTATCCAATGCACCCTTGCGCTGAACCAACTCACGGGCTTTTTTCGCGGCTTCGCGGGCGCGGGCGGCAGTCATGGATTTCATGACCACATCCTTGGCTACGGCCGGATTTTCATGAAGAAACTCGCCAAGCCCGTCATTGACTACCGATTCGACAATCCCGCGGACTTCACTGTTGCCGAGCTTGGTCTTGGTCTGCCCTTCAAACTGCGGCTCGGGAACCTTGACACTGATGACCGCGGTCAACCCTTCGCGGGTGTCGGCAGCAGTCACGCTCTTATCGTTTTTAAGCTCGATTTTCGCGTAGTTATTGATGGTACGGGTCAATGCGGCCTGGAACCCGGTCAGATGGGAACCGCCTTCAATCGTATTAATATTGTTCGCATAGCTGTAGATATTTTCACTGAACCCGTCGTTGTACTGCATGGCGAGTTCGACGTCGATTCCGTCTTTTTCACGATGGAAATAGATAACTTTCTGAAGCACCTGCATGTTGGCATTCAGGTACTGCACATACTCAATAATCCCACCTTCAAAGTGAAATTTCTCCAGACGCGGGCCGTTGCCGTCCACATCCCGTTCGTCTTTCAGCGAAATCGTAATACCGCGGTTCAGGAACGCAAGTTCCCGGAGACGCTTTACCAGGATATCCCACTGATAAATGGTGTCGGGGAAAATCTGGGAGTCCGGCTTGAAACGGACCATCGTGCCGGTATGCACGCTTTCGCCGATTTCCGTCAGGGGGTCAGTCGTTTTCCCGCGCGCAAATCGAATCCGATAGCACTTCTCATCGCGGCAGACCTGAACTTCAAGCCATTCGCTCAATGCATTCACGCAGGAAACGCCGACCCCGTGAAGTCCGCCGGAAACCTTGTAGGAATCCTTGTCGAATTTGCCCCCGGCATGGAGCACGGTCAAAGCCACTTCCACGGCGGGTTTCTTTTCCTTCGGATGCAGGTCCACCGGAATTCCGCGGCCATCGTCGACGACCGAAATACTGTTGTCCTGATGAATAACGACCTGCACGCTGCTCGCATAACCGGCCAGCGCTTCGTCAATACTGTTATCTACGACTTCATATACAAGATGATGCAACCCACGGATGCCGGTGTCGCCGATATACATGCTGGGGCGGACGCGCACGGCCTCCAAACCCTCCAGCACGGTAATGGCATCGGCTTTATATCCACGATGCACTTCATGAGTCTCGGGGGTAAGATCTTTTTCCAACTCTGACATAATATTCGAGCACCTCATTTTTCACTTATTTTGAATAAGTTGTAAGGTACACTGCCGCGAGCGGTTTTTCAAGTAAAAATCAAGACTTAATATCGAATATTTTTCCGATGGAATTCCATCAGCAATCCGTTGAAAAAAAACGGGTTCGAGAATCCGTCAAACGATCCTCCGTCCCAATGGAAATCACCCGCCTGAAACCATCCGTTGCCGCACTATTGCAATTTTTACCAATTTGTAAAGCGAATACATCATCCTTACTGTTATTTGTAAAAGAACGGCATCCGGCTCCCCTCAAAAAAAGTTGGCATGATTCCTGCTACATATATTTACAAAATCTACAAAACAGGAGGATTTTTATGAAAGGCTATTTAATCGACATGGATGGCGTGGTTTACCGCGGCAAGGAAATCATACCCGGTGCACGTGAATTCATCAATTCGCTGGTATACAGCAAAATCCCATTCACGTTTTTCACCAACAACAGCCAGAGAACGCGGCGTGATACCGCCTACAAAATGAACCGCCTTGGATTCGATATCACCGAAAAACAGATTTTCACCTGCGCCATGGCCACCGCCCGGTTTCTGAAACGCCAGAATCCAAACGGCTCGGCTTACGTCATCGGCGAAGGCGGACTGCTGCACGCCCTGCACTGCAACGGCTATGCCGTGGTGGATAACGACCCGGATTACGTGATCGTAGGCGAAGGACGAACCGTCAACATGGAATCAATCGAAGCCGCATTGAACATGATTCTGCGTGGCGCCCGGCTGATCTCCACCAACCCCGATCCGAACTGTCCTACCGCGCAGGGCATGCGCCCCGGCTGCGGCGCCATCGTAGCGATGCTCGAAACCGCGACCGGCACCAAGGCGTTCAGCCTCGGCAAGCCCAGCCCGATCATGATGCGCGAAGCCTGCGCCGAGATCGGCGTCACCCCCGACGAGGTAACCGTCATCGGCGATACCATGGAAACCGATATTCTCGGCGGCGTTTACATGGGATGTCATACCATTCTGGTGTTGAGCGGCAACACCAAACGTGACGATCTCGCCCGCTATGCCTATTCGCCAAGCGAAGTCATCAACAGCATTGCCGAAATCACCCCGCCGGAAGTCATGCCGTCGGAAATCGAACTTGCCGGGTAGAAAAATGAAAGAATCCGCTCCGGCACAAACCGGAACGGATTCTTCAAAATTTGCGGATGCTTAGAAACGACGACCGCCGCCGCCGTTGCCACCACCGTGGCCGAAATTACGACGCGGGGGGCGTACTTCACGCGGACGAGCTTCGTTTACTTTCAAGTCGCGACCACCCTGATTGCTGCCGTTCACCGCTTCGATTGCAGCCTTGGCTTCGTTGTCATTGTCCATTTCCACGAAACCAAACCCCTTGGCACGCCCGGTTTCACGGTCCATGACCAGACGAGCACTCGAAACAGTGCCATAGACGCTGAAAACTCCTTTCAGATCTTCCTCGGTCATTGAATACGGCATGTTTCCTACATAGATATTCATGATATCCCCTTTGTTTGCGCCCCCTCCTAAATAATAACGATTTCTTTTATATTCCACAGGAAAATACCGGATAGATCAGGGAGGAAGGCAAAAACTGCGATCTTCTGGGAATCCCGCTGTGGCATATCCTGAACTTTCCTAAAAAAAGTGAGGATTCGCGGTTTTGCGCCGGACGGCGCCTGGAAGTGGAAACTTCAAATTCAAAAAATACTTTCCTTACAGATACTTAAAAATATACATCCATATAAATTATAATCTGAATCTCAAAAAAAAGCAAGCATTTTTCTCCCGGAAATTGAAATTTTTGTAAAAATAATACCAAAACAAAAAATTTAAGACCAATTTTGTGGGGAAAATGTGTTATTTAGCTAGGCTTCCGCAGAGGAATCCGGCGATGAGAGTTGACTTCCTGCCAGAGTTCGGGGTCCCGATAGAGCAACTTGACCAGAGCGGAAGCCGTCATGCCGAGGGATAACGCCGCCTCCGGGGGATTCCAGTCGGCTGCGGCCAGATGATCCAGCAGAACGGCACACCATAACGGATAATCGGCATGTTCCACGGCCACTCGCGGACGGAACAACGGTGCCGGTTCCTCCCGAAATCCGAATGCGATTTTGAGGCGTAATTTACGCAGGGCCCGGCCCCGGTTGGTATGCTGGCTGCGGTCGGTACAGTCCTCACCCGACAACCCGCTGGGCAAATGACAGACCCGTACCGCCGAAGACGTTTTATTGCGGTGCTGCCCGCCGTTGCCGCTGCCCTTGGAAAATTCCAGTTCGCACTGTACCGATAATTCGGCATCGGTCATCGCCAACCAGCGGTTGCGCTCACTCATGGTTCGCGGGGTCCGGCTGAATTTTGACGCTGATCACCTTGCGAAGATCGGACTTGACCACGGTAATACGCGCGATTCCTTCCAGATTCAGAACTTCGCCGGGCTCCGGAATACGCCCCAATTCACTGGAGACGAAACCGCCGATCGTGTCCACGTTCTCGTCCTCCGGGATATCGATATCCAGATAATCGTTGACCTCGCTGATCAGGCTCCGCGCTTCAAAGATCACGGAACCATCGTCCTGGCGAATCGGCTGGATACCCCCTTCCTCGACTTCATCGTATTCGTCGCGAATATCGCCGACGATTTTCTCCAGAATATCTTCGAGGGTGGCTACCCCGGAAGTACCGCCGTATTCATCGATGATCACCGCCACATGGATCGACGTATTTCGAAATTCTTTCAGAAGCGAACTGACATTCTTCGATTCAGGGACGAACAACGGACGGTGGGCCATGTCGACCAGCGTAGTGTCTTCAGTCGGTTCAAGCAGGAAGTCTTTGGCGTATAAAATTCCTTTGACCTCGTCCACCGTACCGCTGTAAATCGGAATCCGGCTGTGTCCGGAACTGACGAACTTCGCCTTGGCTTCGGCAAAAGTCGCAGTGTCCGGCAAGGCCGCCAAGTCCACGCGCGGCGTCATGATTTCGCGCACTTGCGTATCGTCCAGGTCAAAAATCCCCTTGATCATGCGCTTTTCCTCTTCCTCCAGCGCCCCTTCCTCGTAATCCTCACCGTCGTTTTCCACCAGCGACATGATTTCGTCCTCGGCGGAAGGGCCTTCTTCCTCGGTCCCTTCCAGCAAGCCGTCCAGCCAATCCGACACCCGGATGACCGGCGCAAAAATAAACCCGATCAGCGGCAACGTCAGCGAAAGAATCTCGATATCGAACTTCCGGATAACGACCCGAATCAGCAACGCGGAAACGAACACCAGCGCGCACAGGAATCCGATACTGATCAGCAGCAGCAGGTTCCACGAAAAATTATAATCCGCCAGATACACTTCCAGATGCTGAAAAATCGATATCGACATAATCGAAACCGTGAGAAGCAAAATTATCCGGAATATTTGATTATACCGGGGTTGCCCTTCGCGCCAGGCATCCATCTTTTCAGCCAGGGCTTCATCCTTTTCCTCGACCAGGCGAATCCTGCCGCGGGTAATCCGGTACAATGAATTCCAGGCGGCCATACACCACAGGTAGACAATATAAGCCGCCGCGATCAGTTCGTATCTCACTTATTCAACCTCCAGTTCTGTAGGAAAAATTTCATCAAAATCGAATTCCCGGGCCAGGGACTTCATCACCCGGCGCTCGGCTCCGCGCATTTTCCGCCGAAGCTCCGGCTCCAGGTCGTCATGTCCGGAACAATGCAGGATGCCATGAACAATATAGAGAGCCAATTCGCGCCCATAAGAAGAATCAGGACGTGCCGCGCCTTCGCGCCAGGCCACATCGGGACAGATGACGAGTTCCACCGCCGTCTCGTCCTCCTCCGGCGGTTCGTCTGCTTCCAGGTAGTTAAAAGTAATCACGTCAGTCGTCCCCTCGTGGCCGACGAAGTCGCGGTTGATCCGCGCCATGGCGCGATCTCCGGCGAAAATCAGGTTCACGCCCTGATTTGCCGTGAGGTTCAGTCCGCACAGTCCGACTGTGCGTTCAAGCATTCGGGTCAGGAGTTTTCGGTTCGGCGGAGTCCTTCGTTTTCTCAGCCGCCACGAAAGGCTTGTCTTCATCTTCGTCGTTGTCCTTCGGGTACGCCATACGGGCGTGGTGTATACTGGTCAATTCTCGGATAAAACAGTCACGGATAATGGAAAGCTCACCCATGGTAATATCCGCATGGTCGAGTTGTCCGTCATGAATCCGCCGTTCAAAAATATCGGAAACCATCTGTTCGATCTTGGCCGGGGTCGGCTTT